>DRJW01000227.1 GCA_011052055.1 Nitrospirota bacterium | reverse complement strand
ATCATATTGTAACGGTTATGAAACGTCTACTGCTTACGGCTCTTTTCATTCTGGCCTGTTTTTTCTACTCAGCATCATACGCGGGCCAGGTTTTCAAGTGGGTGGACGACAGGGGCAATACCCATTTCTCTGATGATTTAGAGCGTGTGCCACCAAAATACAGGGATCAGGTTGAAGAAAAGAGGTACAACCAGAAAAGTCGCTCCGGCGCAAAAGAGCCTTCTGTTTCGAGCGAGGCGAAATCGAGGCGATCCGGCTCAACAGGTCAGCAAAAACTCAAGCGGTTCTCTGTCCGCTACACACCGTATGAGGGAACAGCGAGCAGGATAATAGTGCCGGTAAAGTTCAACAATTCGGTCACCGCCCGGATGGCTTTCGATACGGGAGCGCCCGGTTTAATAATCTCTCCCAGACTTGCTGACAGGCTGGGGTTGTATGATAAAAACTACGGCCTGCTGGAGACAAGGGCGGGCGGCATCGGCGGATCGATTCCGGCGACTCGCACCATTATCGATTCGGTTCAGGTAGGCGGCGCCAGGGCGGAGTTTGTTCCCACCACTATAACCGGATCGATATCCGGCGCGTTCGAGGGGCTTTTGGGGATGGTTTTCGTGGCCAACTACTCTGTGAATATAGACACGATGAACCATGTAATCATATTTTCACAACTGCCGCCAAGAGCCAACATGCCGGGGGGGCACAGCGAGAGATGGTGGAAGGTCAACTTCCATGAATTCGCCGCGTACCGGACAGCGTGGAAACGGTTTCTCGACAGCCTTAAAAATAAAAGTGGCGGCTCTGTGGGGGATGAGCAGAAAAAAAGGGCTGAAAGCCAATACAAAGAGGCGGATAAACTTTTCCGTAAACTGGAGAGATACGCTTCAGACAATTCGACGCCGATGCATTGGCGAAAATATTAAAACTAATCAGTTTTCATGCCCCGTACCAACTCTTCGCTTCCCCTCCCAGTCCGCGCGCTGGGCCTGCTGGCTCTTTTTGTTTTAACTACATCTTTAACCGGCTATATACTTTTCTCCAACGTCACGAAAACAAGTTTCCACGGTGATGAGCCGGGCTGGATTTCGGAGGGCTTTTATTATGTCGATCTTCTGATTAAAAGAGATTTTGACCGGGAGAAATGGCTTAATCGAAAGGCCAGGGGGTGGGGGGCGTTCAACCTGCCTCTGGGCAAATATATTATCGGCGCTCCCATCACGATCTATTCTTCGCGTCACTGGGACGGAAAAAAATATTACGGATTTTACCAGTGGAACGGAGGGGGATATAAAGAGCAAAAAAGAAAAGGAAACGTCCCGCCTGACGAAATTCTTTTTACAGCCCGCCGCGTGACGGCTTTCTTCGGCGCGCTGACCGTTGGGATTGTCTTTATTCTCGGATATCTTACATACAACGTCTGGGCCGGAGTCATAGCCTCCTTTTTACTGATGTTCAACGGGTTATTTGTAGAGACCTCTACCAGAGCGATGATAGATATTTTCTATAACTTTTTTATGATCCTCTTTTGTATTGTAGCGGTCTGGTTTCTGAAATCCTCAACGAGGTGGAGGAGGATTTTTTCAAGCGCTCTTTTCGGTGTGGTGGTGGGGCTTGCGTGTTCTGTTAAACTGACCGGAATTATCATAGGAGCGATTCTTTTTGGACTGCTTTCGGTCTACAAAATGTATGTGGAGAATAAAAGCAGGAGCGACGCGGCCAACTGGGTATTGGTCGCCATGATATCGTCCCTGGTTGTCATTTACGCCTTGAATCCGCTTTTCTGGATTTCGTTTGGAAAGATCGACGCAGGCGCGCTTATAAAGGAGAGCAGGCCACTTTATAAAGAGGTGGTAAGAGAAGGCATAAGAAAAGATGAGATGTACGCAAGATATCCCCAGTTCGCGAATATCACCAAGCCTTTTGATTTTTTCAATATGTTTTTCAGATGGAAAAACAATAATAAATGGCAAACCATATGGAACAAAGGAAAAATGTGGAAGCAAAGCAAAGCGATCGAGTTTAACAGCGACTTTCTTTTTAAACACGCGACAATCTGGTTTCAATGGATTTTCTTTTTCCTCGGATTTACGATTTTCACGGTAAAAATAATCAAATCGATCAGGCAAAGCAAGGTGTCCCCGCTTAGCGTTACGCTCTTTTTTTTCCTGGTGAACTACATTTTCCTCTTTTCTACACTTGGGGTTAACTGGGGCAGGTGGTACATGGCGATCATCATCTCCGGCGATATAATCGCCGCTGTAGGTATATATGAGGCGGCTATCTGGACGGGCCGAAAAATTGTCAGGCGTCCCGCTTGAGCAGAAGGATCTCCCCTTTGCCCAAAAGGTTCACGTCACCGTTGTATCGCACAAATTGCGGTTTTTTGGGGGTCTTGAATCCGAAGGAGGCGGCGCGATTTAAGACCATATCAATAGCCGGAGATTTCATAACGCTGTTCTTGTAAAAACTTGGGAGATTCTCCACTTCGTTCATCAAAATGACCGTTCCACGGCGCATGTTCGCGCCCACACGCCCGCCCGCCTTGCCAAGAATAACAATCGTGCCGGCTAGCATGTAAATTCCGGTGAAATCGCCGGCGTCGCCGCTGACGACGATAAGACCGCGACGCATAAAGCCGCCGGTTTCATGCCCCGCGTTTCCTTTTACGAAAATTTCGCCGCCCCTCATACCCACCATCTCGCCTTTGTACGCGCCCCCCAGAAAGTGACCTGCGTTTCCGTGAAGAAATATCTGGCCTCCCTCCATCATGGCGCCCAGGTAGTCGCGGCAGTCGCCTTCGATGGCGATCTTTCCTCCGGTCATGTACGAGCCGGTGTTATATCCTGCGTTACCTTTGATAACTATTTCACCGAGGCTCATCTCATGCCCGATAAGCTTTACCTTGTCGCAATCCCCGATCACAGCGATCGACTCCGACTTCTCGCCTTCGACGTTAAAAAAGTCACCTAAAGTTAACTTCTTGTTTCCCCAGTAAACCTTCAGTCCGCGAATTTCTTCGTTCGATTTGTCTTTTAGCTTATCTGGCGTTATGCAATCCGCCTCAAGAGGGATAGAAAGCTGTTTTTTTAATGTAAGTTTAATCATATTTGCGCAAACCAAGATTTAATCAAAGATGTTGTACGCGATGTAGAAGCATCATCGGCCTCTCCCCTCCCTCGATGGGAGGGGATTAAGGGGAGAGTGTAAAATGTCATCCCACGCTTGATGCGGGATCTCTGAGATGCCGGATCGGAGTCCGGCATGACTACTGCCACCCTCACCCTGCCCTCCCCCCTCAAGGGGGAGGAATTTGTTGTAACGTATCGCGCGTTTCTGAAAAAAGCGGTTGTCATATTATTCCCCACATTCCACAAGCTGGGCGTTGGGAAGGTATTCAAGCCCGACCGGATAATTGGCGATGTTTATCGTATAGTAGTCCCTGAAAAAATCCTCCAGGTCGCCCTGTATATCCGCAACGCCTGTTTCTGGCTTTACGTAAAACGTCCTGCCGAAAACCTGTTTTACCACCTTACCGTCTCTGACGACAATCTCGCCGTCTTTAATCACATAGGCAGGTGTCGCAAACATCTCTTCGTAGTTATCGCTTTTGCGGTAGATCGTCACATCAGCGTCGGCCCCAATTCCAATATGTCCTTTGTTGGTCAGCCCCAGCCTTTTGGCCGTCCCGGCGCGGGTTATGATGGCGATTTCCTCCAGCGAATATTCACGCTCCAGAACTTTGAGGGGTATTTCCGTTCCGGCTTCGGCGCTGATTTTGGAAATCTGCTCTTTCCTGAAGTCTTTATCCATAAGCATTCTGATAATGTATGGATACGAAATGAAGGGGCCGCCGTTGGGGTGATCGGTTGTCAGGTAGACCCTCCACGGATCGTCCACAAGTAAGAAAAGCTCCAGGCCAGCCGCCCACTGGACGCAGTTTACGAACGATTTTCGTTTATAGTCATACGGCACTACGCCGCACCCATCCTCGCACTCCACGTCGCCGTTATACCATTTCGAGCCGGTCATCTTGTGGAGATGATATTCAAAAGGGCCGTCGGCTGTTATGGTGACGGTTCGTCCGAACAGAACCTGCCCCACATCTATGGTGATGTTCGGGTTGGAGTTGACCATATCGGCGAGCCGGGGCGCTTCGGAGCTGAATTTACGTTTTCCGCCCGATCCGTAACTGTTAAATTGCAGATGTGTGAGGTGAATCTGGCGTCCCTCCAAAGCGTCAATCGTCGCCAAGACAGTTTTATAACTGTCTTGCACGCCCAGGTTGTTGCAATGTAGATGGAGCGGGTGGGGCATTTTAAGCGCCGTCATCGCGTCCGAGACGCCGGTGACAATATCTCTTGGAGTGATGTCGAAGTCTTTTAGCTTCTCGTCTATGTTGTGAAGGTTGTCGCAATACTTCCACAGGT
>DRJW01000226.1 GCA_011052055.1 Nitrospirota bacterium | reverse complement strand
TAATATCTACTCTGAGGACGATTTTGACTAGTCAACGAAGCATGGCGCCTTTTACGGCCGATTGTGGCGGAAATGGATTTATTAGAGGCTCCCTTATACTAGCCTAGCTTGCGCTTCTTGACAAAAGGCGGCTTCAAACGAGACTACTGATGAGAAAGGTATTATGACGTGAGAATAATTGGTGTATCGGTAATTAAAAATGAATCGGATATTTTGGAGACGTTTGTCCGGCATAACCTGGGATATCTGGACGCTTTGGTTGTCCTGGAGAATAAAAGCTCTGATAAATCGAGGCAGATACTCGCAAGACTTGCTCTGGAGGGTTTGCCGCTGATAATCCTGGACGATCCTGAAATAGCGCATAAGCAGTCGGAAAAACTGACCGGTCTTATCAAAAAAGTGAGCGCGATCTATAACCCGGACTGGATCATACCGCTTGACGCGGACGAATTTTTGAATCCCAACGAGGGGGAGACGATGGAAAGCGTCCTGGCCGATCTGCCGGAGGGGAGCGTCGGCCAGATGCAATGGCGAACATATGTCCCCACCGCCAGCGACGATCCGAAACAAGCTGACATAGTAAAAAGGATACGCAACAGAAGGGCGGTGGAATCGCCGCAATATTACAAAGTCATTATTCCTGAATCGGTGTTTAATAAAAAGCCTTTTATAGTTGATTACGGGAACCATGCGGTGAGGTTTGAGGACGGAACATATCCGCTGGAGCATTATATATTGAATACCCTGCGCCTCGCCCATTTTCCCCTGAGGTCTTCTGAGCAGATACTGACTAAAGCCTTTGTCTCGTGGCTCGCCAACTTAAGCTACGATGACAGGACGATAGACGGGTGGCACAAGCAGTCGCTATACAAAAGATTCGTGAAAAACATACCTCTTAAAAACGAGGAGCTTGAGCGGGCGGCGATAAACTACGCGGCGGACAAGGGTGTGGAAAACAGCCTGGTCGAGGATCGTGTTAAGCAGATAGCCTCTTATGAGCTCAAGCACGTCGACTTGATGACATTCCATCCGATGGCCAGCGTGGCGTCGATGTCTGAGGATCTGGCCGGAAGGTTAAGAGAAGCTACGGCGCAAAACGATGAAGACCCTGACCAAGAGTATTCAGGTGTGGAAATATTGTCATCAGTCGAGCATATCGGGCTTCAGAGTCTTGACGTTTCTCCGTTGAGGTATATTTTTGACGTGTTTAATCCAGAGTCGGTTCTCGACGTTGGGTTTGGCGGGGCGCATCTGGATAAATTCCGGGAATGGGGCGCCGCAGATGTAAAGGCGATCGGTCTTATCGATGTTAACGGTGACATCAGGGGGCCCGATACTCCTTCGGTTGAGAATGTGGATCCATCGTTCAACCTGGAAAAAAAGTTCGACCTTGTTATCTGCTCTGAGCTTATCAACATGGCCGAGCCTGAGCGCGGACAGGATTTAATTAAAAGCTTATCGCGCCACGCCGGAAAATTAATTCTTTTTACCGCAAGCCAGCCGGGCCAGCCAGGGGATGGAAACGTCAATCTTCAAACGCCAGACTACTGGATCGATGAATGGGCGAAAGAGGGATACAGGCCGCTTGTTTTCCAGACGCTTGCTTTGAGACTGCTGTCGAACTTCTCCTGGCTCAAACACAACTCGCTTCTGCTGGCGCCAGAAGCTGTGGCAGGATCGCTGAAGGTCTTCGAGAGCTTCGGGTTAGACGAGCTAAAAAGAAATAACGCAGGCCCGAAAGAGTGGAGCCCTCAAAAACCGGGAGTATACGAGACCACCCTTATGGGAAAGCAGGCGGACGAGACGCTGGCTCAACAGCCGGATCAGGTTCTGGCCGAGACCGACAGGGAGTTAAAACGTATTTTGCTGAAAAGAGCGAAGGTGAATTTTGATCTTGGCAACATAGAAGAGTCGGTGTCGGATACTTCAGTGGCGCTGGCGATCACTCTGAAGCTTCGCGAGCCGCTGGAAGAGTCGGTGGTGGAATTTTTAAATTCACAGGCGAAGCTCGCCGAGGAGCGGAACGACAAAAAAACAATCTCCCGAATCGTGTCGATAATGGAGAAGCTTCGCGCCGCCGCCAGCGAGATCGCAAAAAAGTCGTCTTGAGGGAACCTCTAAAGCAGGTTAAATATGAATTACGAAATTTAGGATGGTAATTGATTTTGTTTGATTTTATTTTCGGTCGTAAGAAGAGGGATTTTTCAAAAGAGCCTCCTTCTGTTCCAGATAAAACGCGCATCTATGCCATTGGAGATATCCATGGAAGGGCTGATCTCCTGGAGGCTCTTCATGAAAATATCCTCAATGACGCGAAAACCGCGCATGGCGACATGGAAATGGTTGTTGTTTATCTTGGTGATTATATGGATCGCGGCGCGCAAAGCCGACAGGCGCTGGACATGCTGATCGCTTCCCCCCTGGTTGATTTTGAGCATGTTTATTTAAAAGGGAATCACGATGACGCGCTGCTGACCTTCCTTGAAGATAGCTCTATCGGGCCGGACTGGTTTTCCATTGGAGGGGACGCCTGCCTGTACAGCTATCAAATCCCGCCACAAAATGGCCTGTCAGCGAGAAAAAAGTTTAAACAGTTGCAGGAAGGTTTGAGAAGCGCCCTCCCGGATGACCACCTGGCTTTTTTGTCAAATCTTAAGCTGATCTATGAAGCTGGTGATTACATTTTTGTCCACGCCGGCGTTATGCCCGGCAGGCCATTATCAAAGCAAAACCCGGCGCACCTGATGTGGGTTCGCGATGAGTTTCTCAATGACGAAAGAAACTATGGCAAGATCATTGTCCATGGGCACACAATAACCGCCAAACCCGATATACGGGCAAACAGGATAGGGATAGACACAGGCGCTTATGCGACCGGAATACTTACATGCCTGGTTCTGGAGGGGACGCAAAGAAGGTTTCTAACCACCGAAGCGGTCGGGTTGTCAAAACCGGCCTGAGCCTTTCCCGAATCAGGTAAAAACAGGATTATTCCAGGTTATATTTCTTTAATCCGGCAAGTTGGCAAAAAATCAAGAAAAGAAACGCTGGCACAATATAAAAGTATCTGCGCCAAAGCCTGCGTGGCTCTACTAATAATCGGTAAAACCATTCAAGGCTGATCTTTTGTATCCACTCCGGGGCTTCTTTTAATTGGCCCGTATGAAAATCGAACGCGGCGCCAACGCCGATCATTACTTTTGCGTTCAATTGGCCTAAATGCGCCGCCATCCACTTCTCCTGTTTCGGAGTGCTAAGCCCAACCCAAATAATATCTGGAGCCAAAGACTCTATTTTATCCTTAAGTTCGTTTTCTTCGTTTTCATTGAGAGGCCGAAATGGCGGGGAGTATGTTCCCACTACCTTAAGTCCGGGAAATCGTTCTTGCAATTTATCTTTTAAAAGCTCCGGCGTCCCTTCTTTGCCGCCATAAAAAAAATGCGTGTACCCTTTGGCGGCGGAATATTCAACGGTCTTGTCCATAAGATCAAACCCTCGAACGCGCTCCATATCCTTGTGCCCAAGATATTTCCCAACTAAAACCGTCGGCATGCCGTCCGGCACGCACATACCGGCTAAATTGTGGATTTTTTTAAGATTCAGGTCGCTCTGGGATTCAATGACGCCATGCGCTCCAGTAACGCAGATATATGTCCTCGTATTGGATTCAATCCACTTTGAAATCTGAGCCACGGCCTTATCGATATTTATCGCGGCGATCCGCACTCCCAGAACATTTACAATTTCAATAGAGATAGAATCCTGCTGGGCCATTTATCTGGGGGACTTATTCATCACTATCGCTGTCGGGAAGATAGGACCGGACGTCTACAGTCTCCCCCTGGGCGCGGGCTTTTTCTATTTCAGATTTTATCCAAAAGTAATTTTCTTTTAAGCCTTGCTCCAAAGGTATGGTGGGCTCCCATCCCAAAACTTTTTTGATAAGCGTATTGTCACTGCTACGGCCGCGGACCCCCAGGGGGCCGGGTATATGTTTAAGCGTAAGGTTCTTATTCTCAAAAGACATGGCCAGCTTCGCCAGATCGTTGATTGAAATCATATAATCGGTTCCAAGGTTTAACGGATGCGGATAATCGCCGCGCATGATTCGCAAGACGCCGTCGAGGCAATCTTCTATATACATAAAAGTTCTGGTCTGAATTCCATCGCCCCATATATCTATTTCGCCATTATCCTCGGTCAGCAAGACTTTTCTGCACATCGCCGCCGGCGCTTTTTCGCGGCCACCTCTCCACGTGCCGAAAGGGCCATATACATTATGGAAGCGCGCAATTCTGGTTGTAAGGCCGAAATCTTCGGTGTAATGCTCGCACAACATTTCAGCGTAAAGTTTTTCCCAGCCATACCCCGCCTCGGCCATGGCCGGATAGGCCATACCCTCCGATAGAGCCGGGTTGTCCGTCTCTTTTTGCAATTCAATGTTATACGCGCATGCGCTACTGGAATAGAACAGGCGCCTGGCCCCATATTTGCGCGCGGCTTCTAAAACATTAATGGAGATAAGAGCGCTGTCGCGCATGATAATCGCTTTATAGTTTTCAATAAATCCCATTCCACCCATGTTCGCCGCAAGACTGTACACCTCGTCGAACCGGCCACCTGACTTGTACACAAGCTCGGTCTGATCTTTAGAGCGCAGGTCAACATTAAAAAACATATCCGCATGCGTCGGCTCAAACTCCGGATGTTTCCAGTCGCACCCGACCACACGATGCCCATCTTTTTTTAAACGTTTTACGAGGTGGTGACCTATAAAACCACCTGCGCCTGTCACTAAAATGTTCATTTAAATAAGCGCCTATTCATTTGTTAATTGTTATCCCTATGTTCACGAGCCAACTCTGCGGCTCCGCTCATCAATTGCCTGCTTGTATATGTTCCTCATCATCTCATAATTCCTTTCAGGCGTGTATTTTTCCTCATATATGCGCCGCGCGTTCTCGCCCATCCGCTTTCGCTCATCGGGATGGCCGATCATCCATCTCACTTTTTCCGCAAGATCGTCTGGATCGCCCGGCGTAAAATGAAGGCCGGTGACGCCATCTTCGACAATCTCCGCCATACCGCCAAGCTTGGAAGCGACGACTGGCAGACCGTAAGCGAAAGCCTCCACCAGCACCATTGGGAAGC
>DRJW01000225.1 GCA_011052055.1 Nitrospirota bacterium | reverse complement strand
GAAATAGAGTTGATTGTTTATAAAGGTTACCCTAAGGGTGATCATTCTGGCGCTCTTTTCAAGAGAGAGGTGTCCCGCCAGTGTCCCATTACCTGAGATTCTTCGGTGAAGCGTATGGAACATTATGTGGTAAAACTTATATATGGCTTGCTATAACTGTCTATAAATGGTGCCGGGAGCGGGAATCGAACCCGCACAAAGCTATGCTTCGGGGGATTTTAAGTCCCCAGCGTCTACCAGTTCCGCCATCCCGGCAAGGAAGCCATGCATTTTACCACGTCTTTTTTATTAACGCTAAACTACTATTCCATCTGCGCTTAGTTTATTGAAATCGTGGCTTTAAGCCTCTATTCCAAAATAGATTATAATGGCGCCAGCGATTTGGCCCGGCAAAGACGGTTTGATTTGGGCAATGGCTTGATTTACTATCTAGGATTGGCCGGAAGTTTTCCCGCCAGACTACAATTTATAACAGGATATTTATGGGGTTGGTAACAGCGTCGAGCGCGAATTTCGATCTTCCTCACTACAACATGGTGATCGGCTACTATATATACGACAACATGGACAAAGACGTGGCCGATATCAGGGATCTTCTGATCGATAAAGATACGCGCCAGCCCAGGTACGCCATCATCGAGATCGGCGGGCTTTTGTCTATCAAGGGGAAGGTCGTTCTTATCCCCTGGCCGGCGCTGGTGAAAGGCGCCATGTCCAGAATGGATATAAACTGCTCTGAAGAGTTGATAATGGGCGCGCCGACTCCTCTCGACCCCCTCGCGCCGATACGAGCCGAGGAGGAGTTCATCCACAGCTATTTTAACACCGAGCCTTACTGGGAAACTGACAAGGAAGAGGAGGATGTGCGGCGCAAAGAGGCCTCCGGTTCATCTGATTCGTCCCAAGCCCCTAAAACAGTCGATGACATTCCTGTAGAAAAACTGACACTGGAGAATAATGAAAGTGACTGATACGCCCCCTGCGGCCCCATCGTCATCCCCCCTCACTGGCGATTTTCTGACCAGGGCGATCTACGTTACAGCCGCGTTCGGCGTCGTCTTGACGGCCATTACAGAGCTTAGCCATCATTATCCATTAATCCTGGAGCTTTGCGGCGGCGATCTGAGCGGTTGCGCCGATGTGGCCTCGACTCCGTTCGCAAAAATTTTCGGCGTGTCCGTAGCTTACTGGGGCCTTTTAAGCTATGTCGCTTTTATCGCTTTCATGTTTTACAAACCGTCCTTTACTCTTCCTCTGGTGTCAGCCATGCTGGGAGCGGAAATTTATTTCCTCTGGGTGATGGCCGCCATTATTCATATCTACTGCATGTTCTGTATGATACAGTTCGCTGTCGTAATAGTTTTGTTTACGCTTACTTTCGCGTGGCATATAGGCGAGACTAAATTTATCCTGCCGGGCCGGTTATGGTCCGCGCCGATTGTCTCAATTGTAGTTTTTACAGCCCTGGTGGCGCCGGTTCTTATCTCTGCTAAAAACGGTCAGCTCGTAACAAGAGAGTTCGTAACATATGAAGGGAACCCGGACTCGAATATAAGAGTGGAGGTCTACTCAGATTATCAGTGTGGCTTTTGCAAGCGGCTGGAGCCGGAAATCGACAAACTTATGAAAAACCATCCCGATATCATGCTGGTTTTCCGCGATTACGTTATCAACTCCCACAAGCTTTCTCCTGTGGCCGTATCGTACGCAAACGGCGTGGCTTTTACCAAAGGCCGCGAAGAATTCATCAAGACACGCAGAGAGATTTTTAAAAACCAGGACAACATGTACGAATATCTTGAAAAGCATCTCGGCAGTATCGATTTCACCGACGACCTGAAAAGCAAAGTAAACGGCAAAGTCAACGCAGACATGAAGATGGCGGCGTCTCTTGGAATCTACTCGACCCCTACGATGGTGATTTACCGTGGCGATAAAATGGCGCAGGTAATAAGAGGGGTTGTAAAATATGAAAAATTCTCCCGTTTCTTAAAATAGTAAAATCAGCCGCCGGATATTTAAGCTTTACAATAAATGAAAAATCAGACCGCCTCCACAGCCGGGCGAAGGTTGTCGGACGAGTCGCTTAAAAGCGAGCTAAACGAGGCCCAGCTTGAAGCGGTCAACGTTTTAAGCGGGCCGTTGCTGATTCTGGCCGGGGCAGGCTCCGGCAAAACAAGGGTAATCACCTACAGAATAGTCCGCCTTATAGAAGAAGGCGTGGCGCCTGGCGCCATTATGTCGCTGACGTTTACCAATAAAGCCGCGTCGGAAATGCGTGAGCGGACGCTGAATCTTTTAAACGTAAAGTATATCGACCTTTGGATATCCACTTTCCATTCAGCCTGCCTGCGCATCTTGAGAACGCACGCCGACAAGATTAATTATCCGAAAAATTTCGCGGTGTACGACGCGCAGGATCAACTGCGGCTGATTAAGGCATGCTTAAAAGAGCTTGATATTCCAGAGAAGATATATCCCCCCCGGCAGATCGGGTCGCTGATATCCAATTTTAAAAACAAGCTCAAAGGGCCGGACGACGCGCAAAACGAGCTTACCTCAAGACACCACAGGGAATTTCTCGCATGTTTTCATTTATACGAGGAGAAACTGAGCGAAGCCAGATGCATGGATTTCGACGATCTTTTAGGCAAGGCTGTCCGCCTGTTCAGACACGACGGCCAGTTGCGCGAGCGTTACCAGGCAAGATACGAGCATATCCTTGTGGACGAGTTTCAGGACACCAACCTCGCCCAGTACGAATTGATACGGCTTCTTGTTGGAGACCGGGGCAACATCTGCGTTGTGGGAGACGACGACCAGTCGATATACCAGTGGCGGGGCGCCAACATAGGAAACATCCTCAACTTTGAAAAAGAGTATCCGAACGCCAAAGTGATTCTCCTTGAGAGAAACTACCGCTCCGCAGGGAACATTCTAAAAGGCGCGTCCGCTGTGGTCGCCAGAAATCCTGACCGGAAGAAAAAAACATTGTGGACCCAGAACGCGCCGGGCGAGAAGATAGACTTATACACCGCCACCGACGAGATGGACGAAGCGCGGAATATCGCCGACACGATAAGACAAAACGTAAACGGCGGTGGGTACAGCCTCAACGATATCGCCATATTTTACCGCACAAACTCCCAGTCCCGCGCCCTGGAGGATACGCTTCGCCGGGAGGGGTTCGCCTACCAGATATATGGAGGGCTTAAATTTTATGAGCGCAAAGAAGTAAAAGATATTCTGTCCTATTTTAAAGTGGCGCTCAATCCGCTTGATACAATTGCGCTGAAGCGGATCATCAACACTCCCCCCAGGGGCATCGGGGCGACGACGATGGAGCGGATGGAGACAGCCGCAAGAGAGGAGGGCGCTCCGCTTTCGGCCATACTCGATGATATCGGCGCCGTCAAAGAGATTAACCAGAGGACACGCGGCAAGCTTGAGGCGTTCCGGGAGATAATATCGCAGGTCAGGACGTTTAGCGCCACTCTGGATTCGACCGACGCTTTGTCAAAGGCGATGGAGGCGACCGGTTATATGGAGTGGCTTACGGAGGATAAAAAAAGCGAGTCGTTATCGAGGATGGACAACCTGAGCGAGCTGGTCAACGCCTCAGCCGAATTTGCCGAAAGGACAGGCGACGCGTCTATGCTTTCGTTTCTCGATCAGGCCGCGCTCGTGGCCGACGCGGACAGGGTTGAAGACGCAGAAGGAGGCGGGGCGGTGAAGATGATGACCGTCCACGTCAGCAAAGGCCTTGAGTTTCCCTTCGTGTTCGTCACCGGGCTTGAGGAGAACCTGTTCCCCCACGTAAGATCGAAAGAAGATGTAAACCAGCTTCAAGAGGAGAGAAGGCTGTTATATGTGGCTATGACGCGGGCCAGGGAAAGACTGTTTTTAAGCCATGCAGAGTCACGAAGGATGCTGGGCGTGTCGCAGGTGAACCGTCCTTCGAATTTTCTCGACGATCTGCCGGATGAAATATTGAACCGGCGGCGAAGCCTTCACCGGTCTTCTTATAACGCAGTCTATCCGGATAGGGGCGGTGGGGCTGGCTGGGCTGGAGGCAAATCGGTAAAGTCGAAACGATCCGCATGGCCGATGACTAAAGAAGAGGAAAAATCTATCGACGGTTTAAAAGTGGGGATGAAAGTAAGCCACCCCAATTTTCAGACCGGGGTGATACGCAAGATCGAAGGGGCGGGCGACAAGGGTAAAATCACCGTCTATTTCCCCCATTTCGGCGCGAAAAAAATGATCAAAAAGTTCGCCAAACTCGAAGTGATAAAGTGACCGTCAGCTTTTTAATCCCCGGCGCTTTATGACAACGCAAATTCTCCCGGCTATGCGTCTTACCGAAATATTAAAAGATATAAAAATACAGCACACCGTTTTCGCGCTTCCTTTTGCGATCATGAGCGCTTTTATCGCCGCGCGCGGGTGGCCGGGAGCCAGGCTTGTTTTCTGGATAATCGTGGGTATGGTCTTCGCCCGCTCCGCCGCGATGGCTTTTAACCGGCTGGTGGATGAGAAATATGACAAAGACAATCCGAGAACAAAACAGAGAGCGTTGGCGGCGGGACGGGCGCATCGTATCGATTACGCCATATTTGTAGCTGTCAACAGCGCAGGATTCATTTTCGTATGCTGGATGATAAACGAGCTTGCGCTCCATCTTTCTTTTTTAGCTTTGTTTATCGTGTTTTTCTATTCATACACAAAAAGGTTCACCGCCTCCTCCCATTTTTTTCTCGGCCTGGCCCTGGCTCTGGCGCCGATAGGGGCGTGGGTGGCTGTGCGTGAAGAAATATCTTTGGTTTCTGTCACGCTGGGCTCTGCTGTGGTTTTCTGGCTGGCCGGGCTCGATACCATATATTCGTGCCAGGACGCCGAGTTCGACTCAAAGCGAAAGCTTTATTCCCTGCCGGGCCGGTTCGGCGTCGGCAAGGCGCTTAAAATGTCGGCCGGGTTTCACGCTATCATGGCGGTTTT
>DRJW01000224.1 GCA_011052055.1 Nitrospirota bacterium | reverse complement strand
ATGACATGCGCCCCTGCCTCTTCCAACCTTGAGGCGAAACCGCTCGCCTGTTCTCTTGCGCGTGTGACGACTATCTTCCTCCCGAACAGAGGTTTGGATTCGAACCAGTCGAGAGTGGGCTTAAGGCCCACCACATCGCCGACCACGGTAAGCGCCGGAGGTTTTATCCCCGCCTCTTTTGCGATATCGGCTATGGTGTCCAGAGCGCCTGTCACGGTTCGTTGATCCGGCGTGGTTCCCCATCGGATCACGGCGACCGGAGTCTTCGGGTCGCGTCCGCCCTTTATCAGGTTTTTCGTGATGTTCGGCAGGTTTTTTATCCCCATATAAAAGACAAGCGTGCCGATGCCTGTGGCGATCTTGTCCCAATAGATGTTCGAATCTTCTTTCGTCGGGTCTTCGTGGCCGGTGATAAAGGCGACGGTGGCCGTATGGTCGCGATGCGTGAGCGGGATGCCGGAATATGCGGCGGCGGCTGTGCCCGCAGTAACACCGGGGACGACTTCGAATTTGAGGCCGGCTTTTACAAGCTCTTCCGCCTCTTCCCCGCCTCTGCCAAAGATGAAAGGGTCGCCGCCTTTGAGGCGCGCCACGTTTTTCCCCTCCCGGCACCATTTGACAATGAGGCCGTTGATCTCGTCCTGGGTTTTGGTGTGGGCTCCGCCCATTTTGCCGACATAGATTTTCTCGGCGCCGGGACGGGCGTATTTCAGAAGTTTCGGGTTGGCCAGATAGTCGTAAACGATCACATCCGCCGATTCGATGCGCTCTTTCCCCTTTACGGTTATAAGACCAGGATCGCCCGGCCCCGCTCCGATCAAGGAAACAACCCCTTCAGACATACGCAAAACCTTTCACCCGTTTTATTCGGAAAATAATCGCGACAAGCAATAAAGTAAAAGAGGCCGGTTGTAAGCCGGATCTTGTACCTGTTATAAACAGGCGACGGCCATTCATCTAGCCGCGCCGTTGCCGACGCGATCATCAGCGGCCTACCCGGAAACATCGGGCGAGCAACCCTGTGTAACGTTTCCCTATTTGGCCTTGCGCCAGGCGGGGCTTGCCGTGCCGATGATGTCGCCACCATCGCGGTGAGCTCTTACCTCGCCATTTCACCCTTACTGCCGGTCGTAAAACCGGTTAGCGGTATATTTTCTGTGGCGCTTTCCCTGGGGTCTCCCCCGCTCTCCGTTAGAGAGCGCCTTGCTCTTTGGCGTCCGGACTTTCCTCCCGCATGGCTTGCGCCCGCCGGCGGCCGTCCCCCGGCCTCTTTACAACTCTATAACTCTTCTCGATATATTTTAGCTTGTTTCGCTCTCTTCAGGCACATGATAAAGGTACCTGTCGCAGTGCGGGCACTGATAAATTTCGCCGGTCGTTCGGATAAGAACATCAAGCTGGGGCGGGATCAGCTGGAAACACGCCCTGCATGATTGATCGACGATCTCCGCCACGCCGACGCCGCTACGCTGTCTGCTGACCTTCGAGTAATTGGCGTATACACCGGGACTGATGGCGGTTATGATCTCGTCTCTTTGAGCGGACAGCTCAGCCAGCCGTTCTCCAAGCTCGCCCATCGCCTCTTCTTTTTCCTTTTTATTCACCTCAAACTTTTGCTTCTCCTCGCTCTCGGATTTTTCAAGCTGTTTGCGCTCGCCCGATTTAGTGTCGATACTCTCCATCAACTCAAGTTGCTCGTCTTCCATCAGAACGATTTTTTTCTCGAAATTGTCCTGCTCTTTTAAGATCGCGCGGTATTCGACATTTGTTTTTACGCCCGGCAGTTTCTGCTTCGCCTTGGCGATACTGTCCCTGGTCTCTTCAACTTTCAGTTCAAGCTCTTTTCTCTGTTTGTTAATAGCGCTCAGCTCATCGTCGAATTTTTTAAGACGCTCCCTCGCGTTTTCATAACTTACGCGAAGCCCTTCTATTTCCGCCGGCAACGCATTGTCTTTCAGATCGGTTTTTCTGGCGGTTTCCTGGTCTATTTTCTGCAGATGGGCCAACTGCTCCAGATCGGGATTTATCTTTCTCCGGGACTGGCCGGTGTCAACGCTCATAAACTCTTCCTCAAATAAGAGAAACTCAATGTAGCATAATAAAGGAATTGACCATTATCGCAAACAACACTTCATGTGTCAAAATGATGTAATGGCGCCTTCGCCCGGTGTT
>DRJW01000223.1 GCA_011052055.1 Nitrospirota bacterium | reverse complement strand
TGACGGGACGTGGAACCCGCCTGCTTGCGTCATTGGCTCCGGGCGGCATTGTAGACGTTCTAGGCCCGTTTGGCGCCGGTTTTACCATGCCTGGAAACGGCTCGCGCCTCTGGATAGTGGCTGGCGGCACAGGTGTGGCCCCGTTTATCGGAATGGCTCATCAATTAAAAGAGCTGGACAATATTATTTTATTTCTTGGCGCGCGCTCAAACAGGTTTTTACTCTACAAGGATTTTTTTCTGAAAGCCGGGGTCAAGGTGATGACGGCGACAGAGGACGGATCGGAAGGTTACCGTGGCGTCGTCACCGGCCTAATTAAAAGTAAGCTTGAAAATGGCGCTCAGCCGGAGACGATGTTCACCTGCGGCCCGTCGCCTATGATGAAAGCGGTCGCCGAAATAGCCGTAGACAGGGGGATATCATGTTACGCTTCGCTGGAGAGCCAGATGGCGTGCGGATTCGGCGCCTGCCTGGGATGCGTTACTAAAATTGCGGGAGAGAAGAGGTACACGACGGTTTGCGGTAAAGGGCCCGTGTTCGACGTTACCGAAGTTACAATATGAGTAAAGATATTAATCTATCGAATACCGTCGCCGGGATCGAGCTTAAAAATCCGGTTCTCGCCGCTTCCGGAACGTTCGGGTACGGGCTGTTGTATGAAAAGTTTTTCGATGTCTCCCTCCTGGGCGGGTTCGTCACCAAAGGTCTTTCGCTAAAACCGAAGGCCGGTAACCCGGCTCCCAGGATTTGTGAGACGCCATCAGGGATGCTAAACGCCATCGGGTTACAAAACATCGGTTTTGACAAATTCGCCGGTCAAAAGCTTCCAAAGCTTGCGAAGATAGACACCTCGGTAATCGTCAACTTTTTCGGCGACACTATCGACGAATACGTCGCGATGGCGGAGAGGCTTGACGATACTGCCGGTGTTCACGGGCTGGAGATGAACATATCGTGCCCTAACGTGGAAAAGGGAGGCGCCGCTTTCGGAAAGGATTTAAAAACTACCGAAAAAGTGGTAAGCGCCTGCAGAGATGTCACCAGCAAACCTTTGATAGTAAAGTTGACGCCCGACGTGGCCGACATCGCCGAGTTCGCCAGAGTGTGCCAAGCGCGCGGCGCGGACGGGATCAGCGTTATAAACACCGTGCCCGGCATGGCGATTGACATACGATCCCGTAAACCGGTTCTGGCCAACATCACGGGCGGCTTGAGCGGGCCCGCCATAAAGCCGATAGCGGTGCGGATGGTGTGGCAATGTTACGAGGCGGTCAATATCCCGATTTTCGGCATAGGCGGAATTTCATCCGCCGAAGATATTGTGGAGTTCGCGCTTGCGGGAGCCTCGGCTGTGCAGATAGGCACAATGAATTTTATCGATCCGTCCATTTGCGTAAAGTTAATCGATGACCTGAAAGTTTTACTAAAAGAGCTGGGGGCCGACGCGACCGGCGGGGCCGGCGGGGCCGGAGGATACAGGGAGCTGATCGGCGCGGCCCATAAAAAGTGACAGGCGCGAGTTATTTATTGAGCGAATCGATCATCTTCTGGACATCTTGTGGAGTGGCCGTATCGTTGATGATCTTTTCAATCGTTTCGTTTTTTGCTTTTCCTCTTAGATGCTCCATAGTCGAGTCGGCCATTGCAAAAAACTCTTCCGCCGTCATCCCTTTTTTTAACGCGGCCATAAAAGCCTCGATCAATTCGCGCTCTATGTTGTGCCCGGTTTTCTCGTCCACCATAACTCTCCGCAAATGATAGGTGACAGGTTTACAGCTCAACCGCCGAACCTGAGTTTCTAAGATTAGATTGCCCAGGCGCGGTATGTCAAGCAAGTTATAAAAGAGCGCTATTTAAGCCTCGTCCCAACCCACAACTCACCATCGCGCGCCTGTCTGCGGATTTACGATTTCCCTCTGGCGTATGCTCCCATATAACAGGAAAATTTTAGATTTATCCCGGCATAGGTTAATATTGCAGGGCCAAGCGCCGAAAAAACAAAAAATTATATAGCGCCAAAGTATGAACGAAACCAGGCCGGGGCCAGACGGATCGATCGAGCTGATAACCGATTTTTCGCTCCAAAGCTACGTTGTCATAGGCAGGCTCTACAGGCTTACTTTAGAGGCGCTCGGTTTAAATGTGAACGAACGCCCGTTAACAGACGAATCGAATCTGAATGATTTCAAAAACAAATGGGCGCTGTCAAACACCATAGGCCCCCGCTTTACCCCTGTTCCCGGCGCGTTCAATATCGCTTTGCCCGCTCATGAGTGGAGCCGTTATCCCGAAGAGTGGGTGAATCGTCTGAATCGTTTCGATGAAATCTGGACGACAACCGATCACGTAAAAATTCTGCTTGAAGCGAGCGGCGTTAAAGCCCCCGTTTTCAAAATGCCTCCAGCCCTGGATATCGATGACGCGCATCAAAAATCTGACTGGAGACCCAACGGGCCGTTCCGGTTTTTTTCATGCGGCGAAGCGCATTTCCGCAAAGGGTTCCATCTGTTGATGGCAGGGTTCATGCGCGCTTTCCCTGAGCCGGGGTCAGCGACTTTGACCATTAAAACTTCGCCTGATTGCGGCTGGATATCTCCACGCGAAGATATCAAGATTGAAATAACTAAAATGGATAGAGGTGATTTGCTTAACGTTTATTCAACTTACGACGCGTACATATCCGCTAGTCTGGGGGAAGGGCTGGGACTGCCGGTGACGGAGGCGATTCTGGCGATGACTCCGGTTACGGCGAATTGCTGGGGAGGGCATGCGAGCATACTTACCGATGGAGGCTATTGGCGAATCAAACATGAAGAGGCGCCACAGTTATTTTGCTCGAATCCCGGTTACTACGCGGAGGGACAAAAATGCGCTTACTCCAGCCCGGACCGGATATCCGCCGCGCTACGTGACGTTTACGAAGCTTCCGCCGATGAGCGGCGGGCGAGAGCGGAAAAGGCGCGTGATTATCTACTGGCCAACTATGGAATTGAAAAAGTGAGGGAAGCTTTTAGAAAAAAATTTAACCTGCGCTAATCAGGAGCCCGCCGACCTTATCAACCCCAGAGAGTTTACGAACAATACAGATTTAATTTTTAATTTTTCCGCTATCAAGGTCACATTCCCATAGCCTCGGCAATGATAAACGTTGGACGGGATCAGGGCGGCGTCCGGGTCGAATTTTTTCATGGCCGCCAAAGACGACTCACCAAGCCGCTGTGCGTTTAAAAAACCTTCATGCAAGTAAGGAATAAATTCTAACCGTGGAAAATCTTGCTTATAACTTACAATAAACTTTTCATGACACAACATGGCTATATCAGCTCCGGGCCATTTAGCGCCGACCGCTTCAAGCAACATCCGCAGATGCCAGTCCCGGCTCGACCGGAAGATAAGCAGTTTTTCAGGCGCCGGCCCGATTCTATCCGACTGTTCATTCCAGTTATTCTGAAAAAGCTGTTTGTCGCGAACGCTCCTTGCCCTGTCGTACGCGGTGAGCGCCTCGCGACGGATTTGATCGATAGACTCGCCGCTATAGCCGGGCAGGCTTAATACGCTGGATACACCGCCATCAAACTCGCTCCACGTTTTTCTAGAAAGCGCTCCATTTTCCACGGCCCATTCATAAAAGGGCGCTCCCGGTTGCGGTGTGCAGATGGAAATCTGGCAGTCGGACAAATAGTTGTCTTCTATAAGCCCCTCCATCAGGCGGATTGTTTTCCTGTCCTCTTCCCGGCTCGATCGCGGGCCGCCCACAGTGAACGTGCCGTAGACTTCCATGCCGATCTGTTTTGCGTCGTTTAAAAATTTCTCCAGTTTGGCCGGTCTGTATTTGCCGCGCAGGTTTAATCCGTCCGCCACTTCGTCGCTTGCCGTCTCTATCCCCACCCGCACCAGGTAG
>DRJW01000222.1 GCA_011052055.1 Nitrospirota bacterium | reverse complement strand
TTTAAAAGGTCACGGTCGGCGGGAAATATAAGCGCCATGTCCGTCAGGGCGTTGTAGGCGCCTGCGATCATTTTTTGTTTCGATTTGGCGGTGAACGTGATTCCTTTAACCGTCTCTGGATACTCCGCCTCCAGCCGCTCGCTTATATCCATCCCCATTCCTGTGGAGTCGATCCTGAGCGAGCAGACGCCAGATTTTATGGCAATGTCGATGATCTCTTTTTGTTTTCGAAAAGTCAGGCCGCAGGATACGGCGATCATCCTTGTCTCCATCTTTCCCTTTACCTTGTCTACAATCACAAGCGCGGCTTTATCGTTTTTCCGGGCCGGATCGTAACCGGCCATCAGGATCCCCTTCCGGCTGTGGCCCAGCCATGCCCAGTCCGAGTCGGAGGGGACCCCGTTAACACGCCGGAAAACAAGATGCGAGTTAGGGGTGTCGCCGAACTCCGGCTCGGCGCATTTAAGCAGAAGCTCCATGGAAAAAGCGGCGCTCTCCATTTCGATAAACTCAAGCTCCGACTCCTGCTTAAACGCAGGCTGTGGCATTGAGCTGTAGATAGATTGAAGCGCCGGCCTGCCAAACCTGGTTACCCGTTCCACCGTTGTCATCGTCGGCGCCTCTATCGACGCATTTTCTATATCCACGCAAAGCGCAGAGCAGAGCCACCACGGAATCTCGTATCTTCGAAATTGCGGATACCTGCCCCGGCAAAGGTCGTAAAAAGGGCCGCCTTTGCCAAGCGGCGTCGATTCGACGGTAAGCTGATGGCCCTGTTTACGCGCTGTCACATGGAGCGCTCCTTCATATATCGATTTTGCGTTGAGGCAATGGGGAAGCTCCGATATCCCCACGTCGCCGCCACGCCCTCTTGGCGCTTTTGCGGCCAGCGATTTAAGCGCCGACCTGCGGCCCCTTGAATCGATGAAAACTATCTCGTCTTTACTGCGCGCCACCCTTTTGAGCTTCCACGAGCCGGGAAGCGATTCATGCATCTCGTCGGTATATTCGATCTTCCCCCTCGCCTCTTCGCGGTTCATGCTCACGAACACGCCGCTATATCTGGGTATAGTCTGGGAGCGGATGAACATGCGGGCGGTCATGGCCCACGAGCCGCCGACCCGCCTGCTTTTGAGAAGGACGGAAAGTTTCGCGTCCGACGAAAGCAGATCGGCCTGCCACGGGTCGAGCCGAACCGGCGCCCCGTCAAGATCGAAAAGAGCTTCGGCGAAGTTGGCCGGGTCAGACAACCAGTCCGACAGACGCCCCGGGCCCGGTCGGCTTTTTATCACCATCGCCGGAGCTTTTCTCGGCATACAGCTTACGTATCCGTTCAAGTCTTTCTCCCTGTTTTGGGTTGTTGTTCATCCGATCCCCGTCCTGCCGCTTTTGCGCGAGGCGGGTGTTTCTATACTTAAGATCGAGGTTTAACAGCTGTTCTATAGTCATCGAAACAAGAGGCTCGCCCGACTGGGCGTAGCGGCGCAGGATGTCGCGATAAACCGCCTGCTCAAGTAACGCAGAGAGGTCGCCCACTTCGACACCCTCTTTGGCGTTGCTCAAAAACTTCTCTATCAGCAGGGCCCCTTCTTTTTTGGCGTCCGCCTTAAGCGAGACACCAACAGCCAGCGACTCCATCATCTCTTTCACAAGTTTTTGCGTGACCGGTTTTATCCCGCTCACCGTCGCATGAACCTGTTTCCAGTCGGCGCCCTCCATCGACATCCGCTTGATGAGCGATTTCTGCTGGTCGTCGAGCCCGGCGGGTGTATTTACCACAGTCATAATTCACCACCATGCGCCGACATCACTCCCGGATCGGATATTCCGCCTTCCACCAGGTCGATCCCTTTGGCGGTGATCCTGGCGAAGAACACGAGGTCGCTCTTTAACGGATGGGTTTTAAGCTCCAGCAAACTTTTTTCAGACAGATACCAGATCGAATAGCGAACCTGCTCGATTATCAACGCGCCCATTCCCAGCTCTTTTAACTCCGCCAGAATCTCGTCGTCGCCGTTGAACGAGTCGGGAAACTGTCTGCAATAGGCCAGAATCCCGCTTCTTACGCTCCTTTTAAGCGAAAGGCCGGTGAAATCCGGCCGGGCGGACAATATGCCCCGGTCGGTCACGGCGCCTTCCACCAGATCGATCCCTTTTGCCGTAATCCGCGCGGTCATCCGCCTGTCTTTGGCCCGGCTGGTTTTGATATATCCCTTTTTCTCAAGATAGGAAAAGCAGTCGCGCGCGCCGTCTGTGTCCAGATCGGGAAACTGGCCCGCCAGCGCTTGCGCCATCGCCTCGTCGGTCTGGGGAAACAGGTAGAGCTCCGCGATTACGCCGAGCAGGCTTTTTCGTAACGCCAGTGTGTGGTACCGTCTCTTCTCTCCCGCCATGTCAGCTCTTCGCTCCATTTTTCATAATCATTTCGTAAATCGACTCCACTTTCGCGTTAAGGTTGGCTATGAAAAGACGGAACTCGCTGTGCGATACCGTCTCTTTTTGAAAATCCTCAAGCTTTTTATCTATCCGCCTGTCGCTGGCGTTTTTTTCCAGGCGGTCTGATAACGCCTGGATATCTTGCCTCGACTCATCCACGAGGTCATGGAAGTTGCGCTCAATCCTGTATCTGGTGTCGCCAATCATGCTGGCGGTCTGGGATTGG
>DRJW01000221.1 GCA_011052055.1 Nitrospirota bacterium | reverse complement strand
GCCGAGGAAGACCCGCGCGTTTTTCTTATCGCCTTGCGGCGCGTGATGGAAGCGCAAGGGGTGAACATGACCGATATGGCTAAAAAATCCGGGCTAAACCGGGAGCATCTTTACAGGATACTGTCTAAACGCGGTAACCCTGCGATTTTCAATGTGAATAAAATCCTGCCCGTTCTGGGATATCACCTGTCAATCGAATCCACTGACGCCGGGAAAGGGACAAAATCCAGAAAGGGCGGGAAAACGTCCGCTATCCATTGATTTCACCAGACGTGACGCGCCGCGCATATGGCCGGTTACTGGCGCGATATTCATTGTCACTACGGGCCTAACCCGCGAGTTATATCTCACAAACATCGTCCCTATTGTGAAAGGAGGAGTAAAGGGCGATAATAGCGGTGGCGACATGGTAAAGGAGACAAGGCTATGGGAAGTAGTGGTGAACACTCGAATGGTGTGATGGCGTTTCACATCCTGATCAAGTTTGACGCCGGGGAGAAAGAGTGGATGGCTCATTGCCTTGAGCTTGACATCGAGACTGCGGCTGAAAAGTTCGAAGACGCGAAATCAGATATTTTGGCTATTATTGAAGGCCAGATCGGCTATGCGTTCGCTCATGACAACCTCGACAATCTGTTTAATTCGGCGCCAAGATCGGTGTGGAAAGAGTTCTACGAGTGTGTGGAAGGGCCGAATGAAAAAATACTGATCAAAAAATATGTTGTAGAAAATGAAGTTGTGTCGGAGTTTTCCGCCCCCTCCCCCTGATGTTACAGCCGAAACCTGACGCCAGCCTGATTATTCGCGCAGTAAACAAACCTTAGAGCGGCGCGAACAGATCGACCTGGTTGCCGTCAGGGTCTTTCACCGAAGCGTACCTTTGCCCCCAGAATGCGTCCCAGGGGTCTTTTACTATCTCAAAGCCTGCGTCTACAATCTTCTGGAATAATTCATCCACCTTTTCAGGCGACTCCTGCTTGAAACATAGGATGACGCCACTGCCATCTGGCATTTGCCAGTCAGGATTGATCTTTTTCACCAGTTCGACAGAATCGAGCATAAGCCTGACGCCACTTGGCGTTGCTCCCTCGTAATGATCCGGGCCGCCGGCTTGCCCCAGACTTACCCCCAGCGTTTCATAGAAACTGATCGATTTTCGCAGGTCGCCGCTAACTATGCCAATCGCGTCCAGGCTCATTGATATTCCCCTTTTTGAACACGGGCTATCTTTCCGCCGGTCTTCCCGTCAAGAAGTGGAAAGAGGGCCTCGACAAACGTAAAAAACAAAAAACCGCCCGGCCTTATACCAGCGGGTTTGCGAATAGCAACAGCAAAACAACGACCAGCGTATAGATGACCAGCGACTCGATGAGCGCCAGGCCGATCAGCATGTTAGTGAAGATCCTGCCATAGAAACCGGGGTTTCTGGCCATGGCGTTGACGGCGCCAGACACGGCTGATCCCATACCGATACCACAACCGCCAGCGGCGAGCCCCAGGCCCACAACGCATCCGAGGGCGATGTAGCTAAAAAAACCGGCATAGCGGCCTTCAGAGCCGTCGGCGGCGCCAGCGGAGGCGAAAGCCATGGGAGCGAAAACCATAACCGCCAGAAAGGCGAGCAACGCTACGACCCGATATTTGTTATTCACTTAAATCTCCTTTTTATCAATTTTTCAAAAACAAACAAACCTGTATAATTTCCCCCGGTCTTAATGCGCCTCTTCAAGCGCGCCGGATATATAAACCATCGACAGCAAGATAAAAACCAGCGCTTGTAGCACGCTTGTAAAAACAGCGAAGGCGATCATCGGCATCGGCAGGATAAATGGGACGAGAAATCCCAAAACCAGGATGACCAGATCCTCTCCTTTTATATTACCGAAAAGCCGCACGGCCAGGGTGAGAGGCCTGGCAAGATGGCTGATAATCTCTATTGGGAGCATAAGAGGCGTCATCCACCAAACCGGGCCCAGAAAATGTCTCACATATCCAAAGCCGTGTTTGTATACGCCGACCGACTGATATATCAAAAACACCATGGCGGCAAGCGCAACGTTTGTATTGATATTCGAGGTGGGCGAGACGCATCCCGGAGCGAGGCCGATCAGGTTTCCGCACAGGATAAAAAATCCTAGAGCTCCGATAAGAGGAAAAAACTTTCGTCCCTCTTTTCCAATGATAGAATCGACGAACTGGGCCAGTTCATAAATAATCATCTCGATAATGTTCTGAACGCCGGAAGGGATCATTTTAAACCCGCCGCGAAGAGAAAGCGCCAGGATAACAAACCCTATCATTATGACCCATGTGTAAGTCACATGCGGATACTCCTCCAGCCCCGGAATCACAATATAGTTAATCGGCTCTTTCATACTCTGCTTTTCTCATTTAATGTATTTGCGTCAAATGCAGGCTCTAAACCGGGCGCAACGGCCAAAGACCAGATGAAGATAGAAAGGACGGTGACCGAAAGCCCGGCCAGAAGGGCGATAAAATCTATCAATCCCGCATCGGCGAAGATAAAGAAGATAAACGCGATAACCAGGAACCTGACGGCGAAGAGGGCGGTTGACACCGCGCCCGCCAGCCTTGAGCTTGTCACCGGATTAAGAAGCTTTGACAGCATGTTACCGAGGATAGACAGGTTGGCGATGCTTATGGCGCCGCCCAGCGCGACGGAAAAAGTAATGTTGAAATTCTGGAGCGGGACAGACAAACCAATCGCCAGGAAATAGATCAGGATAGTAAACCTGCGCAGATCCTTCATATTTTTCCTATTTTCCCAGCTCATCTTTTACAAGAGTGTTATAAACATTCAGGAACCCTGCGGCTACCCCGAAAATAATGAACAAAAGCATAAACCAGGGCGCCGTATTTAACCATCTGTCGAGCGCCAGCCCCATCCCGAATCCGATGAGCACCGATACTACGATCTGGATGCCCACGGACCATAGAACATACAGCTTTTTATAGGCGCTGGCCCTGTTTTTAAAGTTGTCGTCCGGCGGCATAAAAAGCCCCGTTAAAGGCGTGACTCTAGCAATTGAAGTGCGGGAGTGTCAAGAATTTTCTAAGCCATAACAAATAGTTAAGAGAAAACCAAGGTTCAGTCTTTACGTTCAACTATATAGGATGCAAGGTCATGTAGCGCTTCGAGGTGGGGGGAGGGCGAAAAATGAGAGAGTTTGAGTTTCGCTTCTTCGGCGAGGCTCCTGGCCCGGTCGGTGGTGTATGTGATGGCGTCGCGCCGCTCGATAATGTCCAGAACTATTTTGAAATTTTCTTTGCTGTTATCATCGTCCTCCAGCGCTTTTCGTATTAATTCGCGCTCTTTATTACCAGAGACGCTGTATGTCCTGATGAGGGGCAAGGTTATTTTGCCTTCGGCCAGATCAGCGCCCACCGGTTTTCCCCACTGCTCCTGGTCGGCGGTGTAATCGAGAGCGTCGTCCATGAGCTGGAACGCAAGCCCGATATTTTTTCCATATGCGCAAAGGGCTTTAGTCTTTTCCTCCGAGGCGCCGCCGATAATCGCGCCTATCTCAAGACACGACATCATTAGAGCGGCGGTTTTGCGGAGAATCGTATCCATGTATAACTCTTCGGTTGTCTCGATATCGCAGGTGTTGGAAAGTTGCAAGACCTCCCCTTCGGCCAGGCGCGTGGTGGCTGTGGAGACAGATTTTACCACCCGCATGTCGTTACCGCCGCTCATAAGCCCGAAAGATTTCGCGAAAAGGAAATCACCCACCAGCACCGAAGCCTGGTTGCCGTATTTGATGTTCGATGAGAGCGATCCTCTTCTAAGGTCAGCTTCATCCACCACGTCGTCGTGGAGCAGGGTGGCCGCGTGTATATACTCGACCACCACCGAATAGTCGATGACTCTACTGCCGCCGGTATATCCGCAAAGCCTGGCGGCGACTATCACGAGAAGAGGGCGGATTCGTTTTCCGCCGCCGCCGATAAGGTATGAGCTTATATCGGGGATTAAGGCCACGTCCGATCTGAAATTCTCCCGGATGGCTTTTTCCACCCGCTCCATATCCTCACGGTACGGGGCGAAGATTTCGCTGTAATTGATTTTGCGCATGGAGCTTTTCGGGGCCTGCGATGGATTTCTCAAAACAACAAAGCCATAATATTCAAAGTTTCGCCTTCCACTGAACGGGGCTTTAAAACCTCTAGCCTTTTAGCGTGATGGGATAGTATATAGTCAATCAAAAACAAAGTATAGGATCGTTTTAATTTCATTGCGCGGACTGCGGATTATGACAAAACCAATAAAATATCACGCCTCCGGTCAAGGCGCACTAATAGCTGTTTCGTGGGGCGATCCTGCGGGCGTGGGGCCGGAAGTTATATTAAAATCGTTTCCCCGGTTATCGAAGAGACTTCGAGGAAAACTTACCGTCTTCGGATCGCTCTCCTACTTTCTCGCGCTTGAGCGCAGGCTCAAAACGGGGGTGGACATTGTGGACGCCTCAAAGAAGATCGGCAAAATGTTTGACGGATTGCGGGTGGACGATGTTGTCGATATGAAATTCTCACAGAAAAATTTTGGCAAGATAGACCGGCTTTCCGGCAAGGCGGCCATGACGGGCGTTGCGAGGGCGGTGGAGGCTGTCTGCGAAGGGCGGTTCGGGGCGCTGGTGACGGCGCCCATCAATAAAGAGGCGGTGAACCTGGCCGGATACCGCATCGCGGGGCATACGGAATTTCTGTCAGAAGCGCTGGGCGGCGTCGAGGTCGCCATGATGTTAAGCTCGAAAAAACTTAGCGTGGTCGTGGCGACTACCCATGTGGCGATCCGTGATGTTCCGGGACGGCTGAGCAGGAAAAAACTGACCGGGTTGCTAAAACTGATTCATCGCTCTCTGATAAAATTCGGTATGAAAAAACCGAGGCTCGCCGTCTGCGGGCTAAACCCCCACGCCTCCGACGGAGGGTTGTTCGGCGATGAGGAAAAAAACATAATCGCCCCGGCCATTAAGGCTGTCCGTGGCGCTGGCATGGATGTGTCCGGGCCGTATCCCGCCGACACAATGTTCACACAGCGCGCTATTTCAGGGTACGACGTGGCTGTGGCGATGTATCACGACCAGGGGCTGGTTCCGGTAAAAGCGTTGTCGTTCGCCAAGACGGTGAACATAACGCTCGGCCTGCCGTTTGTCCGGGTCTCGGTGGATCATGGGACGGCGTTCGATATCGCCGGAAAGAGAAGGGCGGACGCCACCTCGATGATCCACGCGATCAAAACCTGTGACCAGATTTTAAACGGTAAGTTCCGGGTCTGACGATGGCGGTTGGCAGGCGCAAACGCAGAAAACTGGGCCAGCACTTTCTGGTGGACGAGGGGATCGCCGACCGGATCGTGGAGGAGTCTGGCGTTAAAGAGGGGGGCCGGGTTTTGGAAGTGGGGCCGGGCAGGGGAGTTTTAACGCGCAGGCTTATCGGCAAGGGCGCGTTTGTCCGGGCGGTGGAGCTGGACAGAGCTTTACATTCAGAGCTTAAAGAAAAACTGGACAAACCGGGTGTGTGCGAAATCGAATGGGGCAACGCGCTAAAGTTTGATTTCGATTCTATCGAGGCGCCTTTCGATATAGTCAGCAACCTTCCCTATTCTGTCTGCGTGGCGCTTATCAAGATGTTTTTC
>DRJW01000220.1 GCA_011052055.1 Nitrospirota bacterium | reverse complement strand
TCACGGGATATCGATGGTACTAAACCTCACCGTTCTTTTACTCGGCCTAGCCCTGCTCTACTTCACAATTCGATACATGGGGCGGTTGTAAAGGCTCCCTTCACTGACGTGGCGCTGACGCGATGCAAGCCCCCCTCGCCCTGCCATCCTGGGTAACACGAAGGATCTTGCCTCTTCGTTTTTAACAAAAGTTAAACAGTTAGCGTATCGACACCATATGAAAAATTATGGCGGCGGCTGAAGAGACGTTGAGCGATCCGATTGCGCCTTTCATCGGGATACGGGCGGTTTGATTGCATCGTTTGACCACAAGAGGGCGGACACCTTCCCCTTCTCCCCCCAGGACGACCGCTACCGGCCCCGGTTTTACTTTCGTGAAAACATCTTTAGCGGAGCCGTCGAACGCGATACATTCATATCCCTCGTCGCGGAGAAGTTTCACCGTTTCGGCGATGTTGTTCACCCTGCACAATTTTATCCGCTCTCCTGCGCCAGCCGAAGCTTTGGCGGCGACAGGAGTATAGCTCGCCGCTTTTCGCGAAGGGAAAATAACGCCGTCGACTCCGAACGCCTCTGCCGAGCGCAAGATGGCTCCAAAATTTCTGGGGTCCATTATTCCGTCAAGCAGGGCCAGCGAACGCTCGCTTTTAGCGGAAAGTGACATTATTAATTTATCGAGCGATATAAAAGCGACAGGCGAAACGACAGCCACGATTCCCTGATGCCCTTCGGCTTGCGCCATTTTCGCGATAGCGTCTATATCGGCGTAATCAACCTCTATTTTTTTACGTTTTGCCGTGTCGATGATCTGCGCGGTGGCGCCGCTTTTTTTAACGCCTTTTTTTATTACGATCCGGTGGAACCGCCTGCTGTTGGCGCGAAGGGCCTCGATAATCGGATTCACGCCGAAAATGACTTCCCGGCTTTTGCCAGGCTCCCGATTTTTTGCCGAACCCCGGTTTTTTGATGACTGGCGGCGTTTTTGTTTCATCTGTAACTTTAATACATCAATCGAAACTGACCGACCACTTTACGCCTTCGGGAGTGTCGCTTAACTTGATTCCTTTATCATCGAGACCGGCGCGAATAGTGTCGGCCAGCTTAAAATCTTTTTCCTTTCGAGCTTCGGCTCTCGCCTTAATAGTCGCGTCCAGCTGATCGGCGCTCATCCCGATTTCTTTTAATTTCTCCGATTTAAACTCTTCGATAAACTCTCCCGGCTCAAGCCCGAAAAGCCCCAGTACGCCCCCCAGCGTTTTTATCGACGCGATACCGGCCAGTAATTTTTCTTTAGAGTTTTTGTAATCGTCCGATTTTTTTTTCATCTTCGCCATGTCGTCACGAAGATGGTTCATCTTTTTAAGCTCGGTCAAAAGCAGGGAAAGAGCCGTGGCGGTGTTAAAATCGTCGTCCATAAGCTCCCTGAATTTTTCGACCATTGACGGATCGGCGTTTGAGCCATCTGTGACACCAAGCTCCATGCCGGTTGAAAGAAGGTCGTAGAACCGGGCCAGGTTTTTGTGGGCGTCGGTTATCGCCTGCGGGCTGAAATCTATGGGGCTCCTGTAGTGGCTGGTGAGAAGGAAGTAGCGCACCGCCTCCGGGTGATATTGCTTTAAGATATCTTTTATCGTGGAGAAGTTACCGAGCGATTTTGACATCTTCTCCGAATTTATGTTCACGAATCCGTTGTGTACCCATACCTTGACCGGAGCCGAGCCTGAGCTTGCGTGGGACTGGGCGATCTCGTTTTCATGGTGGGGGAACACCAGGTCTTTGCCGCCGCCGTGTATGTCGAAAGTCACGCCCAGGTATTTGCGCCCCATGGCGGAGCATTCAATGTGCCATCCGGGGCGGCCCATGCCCCAGGGCGACTCCCATTCAGGCTCGCCCGGCTTTGACGCTTTCCAGAGCGCGAAATCGAGCGGGTCTTTTTTCGTATCGTCCACATCCACGCGCGCGCCGGAGCGAAGGTCGTCGATATTTCTTTTCGACAGCGCCCCGTATTCTGGAAAAGAGCGGACAGAGAAATAGACAGAGCCGTTTAGCTCGTAAGCTTTTCCCTTTTCGATAAGAGACTCGATGATCTCAAGCATTTCCGGGATATGCCCGGTCGCTCTCGGCTCCACGTCGGGGCTTGCAAGCCCAAGAGCGCCCATGTCGGTGTTGAACTCGTCGATGTAACGCGCCGCCACTTCCGAGCTTTTGATACCAAGCTCGTTGGCCCTGTTTATTATCTTGTCGTCCACGTCGGTGAAGTTTCGGACGTAAGTGACATCGTATCCAGAGAATTTCAGGTATCTGTATATGATGTCGAACACGATGGTAGACCGGGCGTGGCCAATGTGGCAAAGGTCGTAGACTGTCACTCCGCAGACATACATGCCGACTTTCGGAGGGTTTATAGGCGCGAAAACCTCTTTTCCTCCGGTCAGTGTGTTGTATATTTTCAAGCTCATCTGATTTTTAATATGACAAAGTATCTTGTCCTATTTCCCGCTCCAGTTTCCAAGCCGCTTTTTTATCTCTTCCGGCCCCAGAATTATGAAAAGGTCGGCGAGCTTCGGGCCGCTCACCGCCCCCGTGACGGCTACCCTGAGAGGCTGAAACAGTTTACGGCTTTTCAATCCTGTTTTTGAAGAGACAGATTCTATCACAGCCTTGTACCCGCTTTGACCAACCAAATCGTTTCTTTCAAGACGGGCGAGCAGGGCGTTCGCTACGATTTTGAATTCAGGGCTGTCCACTATTTCTTTCGCGGTTTTATCAGGCGGGGATAAGCGGGCGAACTGTATCATCTGCTCCGCCGCGTCCTGCGGTTTTCCCAGGGCGTCCCGCGTGGCGTCCACTATTTTAAACAACGATTTCTCGTCGAAATTATCAAACGGAAATTTTATAGCTTCAAGACTCGGTGTTAACGCCTCGATCAGCTCTTTTGAAGGCAGGGCTTTTAGCGCCTTCTGGTTTATATTGTCGAGCCTTGCCTCGTCGTATCTTGCGGGTGAGCGCGAGACATCGGTTATATCGAATATCCGCGCCATCGACTCAAGCGGCTCCGCGCTTTGCCCCGTCACCTTCGACCACCCCAGCATCGCCATGGCCGTGTTAAGAGCCGAGGGAAGATATCCTGCGTCCAGAAGTTTTGATACGTCGGCCGCGCCGGAGCGTTTGGAAAGTTTCTGCCCGTCGGCGCCTAAAATTATGGGGAGATGACAAAAACGGGGCGGCTCGAACCCAAGAGACCGCATTATGAGAATCTGCTTGGGAGTGTTGGAGAGGTGATCCTCGCCCCGTATTACATCCGTAATCCCCATGTCTATGTCGTCTACGCTTGAGGCGAGGTAGTAGGCGGCGGAGCCGTCCGGGCGGGCGATGATAAAATCTCCTATATCTTTCGCCTTAAAGCAAACTTCGCCGCGCACCCCATCTTTAAACCTGACTTCCCTGCCGGTTACCTTAAATCTGCAAGAAGGCGCCGCTCCATCTTTTTCCTTCGCCGCCCGCTCTGAAACGGTAAGGCTCCTGCATTTTCCCGAATAACGAGGCGGCTTGTTGGCGGCCTGCAAGGTTTTGCGCTCCGCCTCCAGCTCTTCGCGCGCGCAGTAGCAAGGGTATGCGGCGCCAGATTCGACAAGATCGTCTGTGACCTTGCGGTAGCGGTCAAATTTCTCCGACTGCCTGTAGGGGCCGAACTTCCCGCCGATGTCCGGCCCTTCGTCCCAGCAAAGCTCCAGACGTTTCAGGGATTCAAGTAGCCGCGTTTCAGAATCGGCGGTGGAGCGCCTGGCGTCGGTGTCTTCGATGCGTAAGATAAACTTGCCGCCGGTTTTTTCGCGTAGAGATAATTGTAAAGCGCCGTTCTGGCCGTTCCGACGTGAAGGACGCCGGTGGGGCTGGGCGCGAAACGGACTCTTGTTTTGGCCACTTTGTTTCAGACGCTTTCTATAAGGGCGGAGCAAAAAGCGGCGATTCCCTCGCCTCGTCCTGTAAACCCCAGTTTTTCCGTGGTAGTGGCTTTAATGGACACGCGGTCAGGGTCGATATTGAGCGCTGTGGCCAGGTTGCGGGCCATCATTTGCGAATGCGGCGCTATTTTCGGCGCTTCGGCTATGACTGTCGCGTCGAGATTGACGACGCGGTATCCCGCCTCTTTTAGTTTTTTCCCGGTATCTTCAAGAAGTATCAGGCTTGAAATATCTTTATATTTGGGGTCGGTGTCCGGGTAGTGTCTCCCCAGATCGCCCAGCGCCGCCGCTCCCAGGATTGCGTCGCACACGGCGTGGGTTAGCGCGTCACCGTCGGAATGGCTCAAAAGGCCCATCTGAAAATCGAGCCTGACCCCGCCAAGAATCAAAGGCCGTCCTTCGACCAGACGGTGCGCGTCGAACCCTGAGCCGATACGGATCATGTTAAATTTTGTCCATGTTCACTGATTTTTTTGACCAGGGCGAATATTTTTTTCTGCTCAATGGCGGTAGGCGGGATTATTCCCGTCTCCCAGCCTATCACAAGCTCTGGAGTCACGCCAAGCTCCCTGCCGAATCTGGTTTCATCAAGCCCGGTGGTTTCCCTCAGTTTTTGATAATCGATTCTGCTATTCATAATCTCCGCAAGTTTAAAAGTTTACGTTCTGATCCATTTCCAGACGGCAAAATTCCGACGGCTCCGTTCCCTCCACAAAAACTTCCTCGAAAGTATCCCTGCACCTGTCGGTAGCCAGCTTTCCCGACTCGCGGTCTATGGTGCGGGCGACGACATGCCGGGGAGGCGTGAAGTCGAGCGACGGCTTGTTTTTCAGAGCTTGCTCCATAAACTTAAGCCAGATCGGAGCGGCGGCGCGTCCTCCCGTTTCGCCGCGCCCCATCGAGCGGTTATCATCGAAGCCGACCCAGACGCCGGTGGCTAAATCGGGCGTGTATCCGACAAACCAGGCGTCGCGGTAGTCGTTTGTGGTGCCGGTCTTGCCCGCCGAGGGCCGGTTCAGGCTCCTTACAGATCTGCCGGTGCCGTTTTGTATAACCCCTTTAAGCATGTTGGTAAGGACGTAAGCCACCTCTGGCCTCACAGCGTCGGTGACCACAGGTGAGGCCTCTTCTAATATCTCCCCCTCCGAGTTTTTCACAGAGATTATATAGTATGGCTCCGCGTAGAGGCCCTTGTTGGCGAAAACTGTGTAAGCGGATGTCAGCTCCAGCGGGGTCACCTCCGATGCGCCAAGCGCCAGTGACAGGCCGGCGGTCAGGGGGGAGCGGATACCTGCTTTTCTTGCGGTGGCTATAACCGGGCCTATTCCGATTTTGTTGAGCAGTTTTACCGATGTTACATTAATAGAGCTTTCGAGCGCCCTTCGCAGGGTGACTGGCCCGTAAAACCTGTGTGAGAAATTAGCCGGTTTCCATTCGCCCTTTCCAGCCTGATTTTTATACGACACTGGCGAGTCTATGATGATGTCGCCGGGGGAAAAACCGGTGTCGAGAGCCGTAAGATAAATAAGCGGCTTGAAGGCCGATCCGGGCTGTCTGTGGGCGTTTATCGCCCGGTTGAACTGTGACCTGGTAAAGTCGGAGCCGCCCACCATGGCCAGGATCGCGCCGTCGTCCGGCCTTAAAGCGACAAGAGCCACCTCGACGTTCGCGTCGTCGGTATACAACCGCGCCCGTTTAATCCGTGTGTTCACCTTCTTGACCCCTTCAAGAGCCGCCTTTTCGGCCATCGCCTGCATCTCCATGTCCAAAGTGGTGGTTACAGTCAGGCCTTCTTTGTAGAGCCGGTCGGAGCCGTAGGTTTTTTCCAGATATATCCGGACAGTTTCAACGAAGTGGCTGGCCAGGCTTTTATCCTTTTCATCGACAGCAAGAGTTATCGGCTCGTTTTTCGCTGTGGCTTCCTGACTATCTGTTATATGGCCTTCGGTCACCATTCTTGCCAGCGCTGTGGCCCGGC
>DRJW01000219.1 GCA_011052055.1 Nitrospirota bacterium | reverse complement strand
CAGAGTAGTTATTACTACGCTTGCGGCTATTTTGTCTCGCAGTCTCGCCTGACGACTTTTCGCTCGATTTCGCTACGAAAGCGCTTTTTAGAGGCTCCCTTAATAGTAAACATGAAAGACAAAGACGGCTCCGGCTTTCCTCCTGTATCGGTGGGGATAATAAACTATAACGGGGTCGACGCGCTTGAAAGAACCATCGACTCTATATACAACAGCGATTATCCGTCTATGGAGATTTTGATGGTTGATGATTGTTCGACCGATGGCAGTGTAGCTTTAGTCAGGGAAAAATATCCAGATGTGGCGCTGTACGAGCAGGCTCAAAACATGGGCCCCAACGCCGCGCGTAACCGCATTTTAAATAACGCGAAAAACCCGATCGTGTTTGTGAGCGATAACGATGTGAGTCTCGCCCCGGATTGCCTGAAGCTTCTGGTGGAGACGATGACCGCCGACTCCTCTGTCGGGGTCGCCACCCCGATGGTGCTTGACGCCGATGACAAGGAAAAAATATATTCCAACGGCGCCTCTCTTCATTACGTCTGTTTCGGCATAGTCCCTTTGCGGCACACCCATATCCCCTCCGGGCTGGATTTAAGTCCGCGAACATCCGTCTGCGGCTCTGGCGGAATCATGCTGATACGCAAATCCGCGGCCCAGGCCATCGGCGGGTTCGACGAAGATTTCATCTTCGGATATGACGACGGCGAATTCACATACAGGATATCGGCAAGCTCGATGAAGGTTATGCAGGTTCCTTCAGCGAAAATATACCATATCGAAAAAACGGGGCGGCCCAAAAACATACTCAGGCGCCAGATACGGGGAAGATGGAACCTTATCCTCAAAGCATATTCTTTCAGGTCGCTTGTTTTGTTAAGCCCGGCGCTTCTGCTTTTTGAGCTGGCGCAATTTTGTTTTCTTGCCCTTAAAGGGGCGGCGGGAGAATGGCTCAGGGGCATGGGCCTTGTGGCGGGGGACTTCGGCAGAATAATTCTTAAAAGGAAAAAAGTGCTTCTCGCCAAAAAGGCGCCTGATAATGAACTGCTAACGACGGGCGAGATTTATATGTTCTCCAGCAGGTTGGGGGGCGGTGTTATGGTTTTACTGAAATATATTATGGAAAAACTGTTAAACGCCTACTGGCTAATTGTCAGGCCGCTTCTTACGAAATAGCGTTGAAGAGCCCGAGAAAAACAGTTGGCTCGATTACGGGGCCGGATCGATGGAAACGCTGTCTGCGTAGAAGCGCGACTTGCCGTTAAAAATCACCTTGAACTCGATGACATCTCTTCTTTTCAATGAAAAATGAAGAGCCGCTTCGCCATATTTGTCTGGCCCCGGAAGATCGCCGATATAAATTTCGCGTTGCGCTATTATTTTATTTTTATTCCTGGAAATGACAGCGATTTTCGCCAGCAGGTCGTCCTTTCCGGCAGGTGACGACTTAAGGCGGAGCCGGGCAGTGTAATCGCCCGCTTCGAATGATCTGGATGGCCCTATCATCATGGCGTCATTCGGGTCGCGCAAAGGAGCGGACATTATCGCTTTTCCGCCCCGCGCCTCCCTGTCCTCTATTACTCTTCCCGTATAGAACATCCGCTCCGCCTCAAAATTCAGCAGGGGATCGGTCTGGTCCGCCCGTATGACATAAACACTATCTACAAAAACCGGCGCTTCTCCCATAAGGTATGTTCGAAACTCCAAAACCCACGGCTTATCCGGTGTAAGGCTGAATTCAAGAGTAAAATCCTGATATTGGTCCGGGGTTGTAAACGCCGAGGCGTCGATAATTTTTTCGGCGAGTATGATTTTGCCCTCATCCGAAGCCACGTCTATCTTAGCCACCGGCGCGCCGTAGCTGTTGCCGGAGCTTTTTATTCTGAACACCGCCTTGTAAGACCCTGATGGAAAAGTTCTGTATGGCCCCTGGTTGAGTATCATCTCGCCGCCAGCTTCTTTTTTCGGAAACCCGGCCATCGCCAAACCGTTGGACGCTCCCATATCTTTGACACGCTCTCCATTCAACGCGCCAAGGAATTCGACCTGAAAATAGCTTCCAACCTGCGAGGTTATTTTCGTTTTCGCGACGGCGCCCGGTTTATCGTTCAGTTTGAAGAGCCAGAGCGGTTCTTTTTTCTCGATGAGAGTCAGGTATGGCGACTCCAATAACTGGTTAAGAGCGAACGACGAAGGGTAGGCGGAGATTTTTCCCGGATAAGCCTCTTCGTGGAAAACAATCAGGCCGACGTTGAGGTCACGAAGAATTTTCACATGCTTTTCGGTCAGATCTCCCGAATCGAGCGGCCACAGTTTTTTGAAAACGTTGTCTATATACGCCCTGGACACAACAGGAGAATAACCGTTTATCGATGGCGCGCGGCTTTGCAATGTGTAATAGATATATATAGACGACCAGGAGCTTTCCCCTGGCCAGATGGGAAGGTCGAGGACATATTTCCCGTTCGCCTCTTCGGCTACCCGCCTGTAGATTTCGTTATTTTCGTCCAGAAGGCTTATCCCTATATTCGCTTTGGGATGGTAGTCAACGGCTACGACAGCCAGCAAAATTCCGGCTATAACCATCGCCTTCGGTTTTGTCATGGCCCAGACGACACAGTACCCCACCAGAGGCGATAAGACAGTGACGACCAGAGCCATTATTTTGGCGGGAGTCCTGGAGAAGCTGAAGTAGGGAAAGTAATTGTAGAAAACAGAGTAGAGAGGAATCGTATCGTTAAGCGTGGATCCGAACGCCAGGGTGTATGTAATGATAAACACGACGCCAAAAAAAAGAGCGTCCCTTCTTTTTGTTTTTGCCTGCGTTGACAATAAACCGAACGCAAGCCCGCCCAACACCGCGATTAACGCGAATCCGATATACATGCTCCATCCCAACTGCCAGTCCCAAAGAGCGGACAGGGTGGGGGAGTAAAGCTTGATTTCAGCCATAGTCCGCCCCCCGGCAAAGGATGATTTTCCAACGACCGAGGATTTGAATTTAAGCATGTTCCAGATGACAGCTAAAAGCCCCAGCGCGAAAGGAATTCCAGCGACGACAAGACGGCGGATTTGATTTTTACCTTCGCTCCCGGAGTTTAGCGAGCCCCAAATGCTTGGGATCAGCCGCCACGGAATGTAAAACATTAGAAACATCAGCAGGTAGTAGGCGAAATAACCATACTGTACAGAAAGCGCTAACGCCGATAACCCTCCATACGCGGAATAAGCGGCGCTACGGCGGGAGACGGCCCTGTCGAAAAAGAAAAGCGTAAGCGGAACCAGAAAAATGGCGTGCCCGGCCGGGTGCCCCCCCAAAAGCTCGACGAGCCGGACAGGAACAAAATTAAAAACGAATCCCCCGGCCAGCGCAGGCAGACGGGAGCCTGTAAGCTCGTATACCCACAGATACATCGCAAGGCCGCACAAACCGAAAGAGAGAATGACAAGAATGTTATATGCCATCGGCCCCGATATGAACGAAAAGGGGAGATAAAAAATCGATATAGGCAGGAAATAGGATGTTTCCCTGAAAGGCATGTATTGAGTGGCGAACTCGAACGGATTGGAAAACCATTCCACGACCCCTGTGGCGGCAAGTTTAAGAAGGCCTATGTGATAGTAGGCCTGGAGGTGGTCACCGTGTAGCATATACACGATTTTTCGCGCCGGATCAGGATAGTAAGCGTACGGGATTCCCTCGAAGAAATAGTCGGCTAAAGGCCAGGTGTAGACAAGGCCAAGAAGAGAAAAAAGGGCGAAAATCCCGGTTTTTTAGAGAGGCTCTGATGCTTTAGTCACGATTATTCAGGTT
>DRJW01000218.1 GCA_011052055.1 Nitrospirota bacterium | reverse complement strand
TTTTTAAGCGCGTCGTAACCAGATAGCGACAGGCCAAGCGCCTGTTTGACTTCAACCGGGTCAGCTATCGGATCATGGGCTATCGTCACCATACCGATCTTTGCTAATTCCTTCAAAATATCTGGCGCCCGCGAGTTGCGTATATCCGGCACGTCCTCTTTAAAAGTCAGCCCTAACACCCCTATCTTCGAGCCCTTGACAGGTATTCCGGCTTGAATAAGACGCTTCGTCACCTGTTCGGCGATATATTTACTCATCCCATCGTTGATCCGCCTGCCTGAAAGGATCACATGCGGGTGGTATCCAAGCTCCTCAGCTTTACTGGTCAGGTAATACGGATCGACTCCGATACAATGCCCTCCCACCAGGCCAGGCTTGAAATTTATAAAATTCCATTTTGTACCGGCCGCTTTGAGCACATCCTCGGTATCTACTCCGGCAAGATCGAAAATTATCGCAAGCTCGTTCATCAACGCGATGTTAAGGTCTCGCTGTATGTTTTCTATCACCTTGGCCGATTCGGCCACTTTGATTGAAGGCGCTCTGTGAATCCCGGCTGTTACCACCGCGCCGTACACGCCCGCGACGATATCAAGAGTCTCTGGGTCGCAGGCGGAGACAACCTTGACAATGCGCTCTACGGTACGCTCTTTGTCACCGGGGTTGATCCGCTCCGGCGAATAACCGACACCAAAGCCTGAGCCGAGTTTCAGACCAGATTTTTTTTCAAGAATGGGAACCATCTCATCCTCGGTAACGCCCGGGTAGACCGTAGACTCGTAAACAACCACCGAGCCTTCGGACATCCGCGCGCCCACGATATCGCTGGCCGAATAAAGCGCCTTGAGATCCGGGCGCTTGGCCCTGTCAATTGGCGTGGGAACGCATACGATAATAAATTTTGCTTCGCGTAAAGATTCGGGATCAGAAGTAAACTGAAGATTCCCGGATGTCAATAAGTCACTTTCAACTTCGCCCGTGATGTCAACGCCACCGATAAGATTTTCGACCCTGGTGGAATTAATATCAAACCCGATCACGTTAAATCGGGTCGATAGCGCCACGGCGAGGGGCAGGCCCACGTATCCGAGCCCCACCACGCTGATCGGGACTTTTCGATCCAGCAGTAACTCAAGCGAATTGTTATAAATCATATCCATGTAAAGAATAAAGATTAAAAAGTTAAACCGAAACCGCGCTCTTTCGATAAGAGACGGAGTTTATCACATAATACTATAATGAAACCTGATTATGACAACCATAGATACTGCAATGCGTAAAACTCATGGAGAATATGATGAAATCTGAAAGGTATAAAAAAGGATGGGACAGGCTAAAAGAAATTGACGGAGCGGCAGGGGAAAATGTGATTAACGCGCTAAAAGATATCGCGCCGGACTTTGCCGATTTGCTGGTCGAGTTTCCTTTTGGTGATGTATACAGCAGGCAGGGCCTGGACTTAAAGTCGAGAGAAATCGCTACGGTAGCCGCTTTGACCGCTATGGGAACAGCAGGGCCTCAATTGAAAGTTCATGTGAATGGCGCGTTGAATGTGGGATGCACACAGCAAGAAATAATAGAGATTATGATACAAATGGCCGTTTACGCAGGTTTTCCCTCTGCGCTAAATGGTCTTTTCATAGCCAAAGAAGTGTTTGACGAGCGAGAATCAAAAGTGGAATAAACATCTGAAAAAGGCGGTTTCGGCCCACATCCAAATTTCTCTGGATATTTATTAAATCTTTATAAAACACGCTTATACTCAGGGCGCTGGAAATCGTATCAATAAAAGAAGCAGAAAATGGAAAATGGCAAAATCGTAATAATAGAGGATGAAGCGGATATCCTTGAAGTTATCGAATACAACCTCGTAAGAGAAGGGTATGAGGTTGTCACGGTAATGGACGGAAGTGAAGGTCTGCGCCGTGTAAAAAAAGAGATGCCCGGCCTGGTTCTTCTGGATATCATGTTGCCCGGACTTGACGGGTTAGAGGTTTGCCGCAAATTAAAAGAAGATGGCGCCACACGTAATATCCCGATCATAATGGTCACCGCCAAAGAAGGAGAGAGCGACATCGTGCTTGGCCTTGGCCTCGGGGCCGACGATTATGTGACCAAACCGTTCAGCCCCAAAGAGTTGACAGGAAGGGTCAGGGCCGTCCTGCGCCGAGGGCGTTTGAAAGACGAGCCTTCCCCGCAAGAGCGAATCACCTGTGACGGTGTGACAATAGACACCCGCAAGCACGAAATCATGATAGACGAAAAACCGGTTGTATTCACCGCAACGGAGTTTCGCATATTACACTTCCTCGCCCTTAACGCAGGCCGTGTATTTACACGCGAGCAACTCCTTAATCACGCGGTTGGGGAAAGTGTTGTTATAGTGGACAGGAATATTGATGTACATATAAAGTCAGTGCGCGCCAAGCTTGGCAAACGCCGGAATCTGATCGAAACCATACGTGGAGTCGGGTACCGCTTCGAGGAGAGGTAAGTCTATAGTTATGTTTCGCTCGCGGTTGCTGTGGAGACTCTACGCAGGCTATGTCGTCCTTATCTTTCTCTCCACGGCCATCGCAGGCGGCCTGATTATCAGAAAAAGCTACCACGACTCACTGGCTGAAACTGCGCGAACCATAAAAGCGCGCGCGATCATGCTTGAAGACATGATAAACCATTCGTCCAAAGATCCGGACGAGCTTCAGAAGCGGATTCTCGCTCTCGGCAAAAAAACAGGAACTCGCCTGACGGTCATAAACGCAAATGGAGTTGTAATGGCGGACTCGCAGGAAAAGCCTGAGAATATGGACAACCACGCGGGACGCCCGGAGGTGATGTCGGCCCTTTCGCGCGGTTTCGGAGCTGTGACGCGATTTAGCGACACACTCGGCGCAACGATGATGTATTATGCGATT
>DRJW01000217.1 GCA_011052055.1 Nitrospirota bacterium | reverse complement strand
CGAGTATATCGTGGCAGGATCGAACGATTCCGGCTCCCGCTTCGATTCTTTATAACGGGCGTTTATATGCGTCCTGTCTTCTTTATAGACGGCAGGTTGATTACCAGACGGGTTTTCTATCATTTTCCTGGCGCCAAGAAGTCTCAGCGAACCGAAAGGATCGGCCAACCCACCCTGGAGTCCTGCGAAAACGACGCTTTTTCCCGAATCGATCTGTTTTGTCATACGGGGAATGAAAGTGTTCAGGATATCTGGATAATCGCTAAAAGCTTTCCGGAAATAACGTGTGTCGTTAAGCTCGGCTCCCACCCATCCGCCCATCAGTTTTTTCTGATAATCAGACAGGGAGCTTGCGGAAAAATCGTTTTTGTTAAATGCGCCCCATATAACCTCGCCAGCCACATAACCGCTTTCCATCGCCTTGTCCACGCCGGAGAACCGTTTTACATCCATCGTACCCAGCGCGTCCCCCACAATCATCGCTCCGTCCACGGCGAATTTCTCCGGCATGGAGTAGAGCCCCCCCTCCGGCAAAATAGCGGCGCCATATTTGACCAGACTTCCGCCACGGATCATCTCCTGAACATAAGGATGTTTTTTTAGATCCTGCAGAACCTGCGGCGGACGTATATTCGGGTTGGGGCTGTCTAGCCCCATGACCATACCGATTATCAGCTTGTTATCTTTACACCCGTAGATGAACCCGCCGCCCAGATGCCCCGGCGAAAGAGGATAACCGAGGGTGTGCCATATTTTACCTTCATAGCTTTTCGCCGTCTCCCAGACTTCTTTAACGCCGACCGAGTATACCTGTGGATTTTTCCTGAGGTTGAAGCGGGATATAAGGTCGCGTGAGATGAAACCTTTATCTCCGAACACGGTGACGTTTGCGTAGCAGATGTCGGCAAAATCGCTGTCTGTGTTGTCCACCTTAACCCCCGCCACCCGGTCTGCGTCGTAAACTATCTCCTGCGCCGGAAAGCCGGGGTAGACATCGACGACCACGCCATCCTTTGCTTCCGCTTTTTCGGTGATCTTCGCAATCATTCCGGCCGCAAGGTCGGAAATATTCAAAATGGCGTAACCTTCCTTTTTAAAATAGGAGGGGACAAGCATGGAAGGGACGTTTTCCCACCGCCTCTCGCCGATAACGCTCAAGTAGCTTTCAGTACAGATTCCCTGAATCGGAATTTCGCCCTTATCCCAATCGGGGAAAAGCTTCTTTAATACTCTTGGATTCGACGCGGCGCCGGAAAGCAGATGGCCGCCCACGTCTCTGGCTTTATCCAAAATGGCGATACGGATCGGTTTATCGGCAAGATCGACCAGCCTGTGGGCGAGCGTAAGGTTGGCCGGGCCGGCGCCGACCAGCAAAACGTCGTATTCGATTTTGTCTGTCACTTATAACTCCTTGCGTCAGGCGGACACAGCTTTAAGCCGGGACAGCCTGTTTGAACTGTTCTTTTAACAGGGGCGCGATCTCGAAAAGATCGCCCACTATCCCGTAATGGGCGAACTGGAAAATCGGCGCCGACTCGTCTTTGTTGACGGCCAGAATCATGGCCGAGTTGCTCATCCCCACCCGGTGCTGGATCGCTCCCGATATCCCCAGGGCGATATACAACCGGGGCCGCACGGTTTTACCGGTCTGTCCAACCTGATGAGAGTAGGGAATCCATCCAGAGTCGACCGCCTTTCGCGAAGAGCCGACGGCGGATTCCGAAAAGGCCGAAGCAAGGTCGCGCACAACCTCAAAACCTTCCGGGCCGCCAAGCCCGAACCCGCCTGAGACTATGACTTTGGCTTTTAAAAGATCAAGGTCAGAGGAGACTTCACGCACAGTTTCTATTACCTTGAGCCGAAAATCGGAATCCTCGAATTTTACCGTCATCGGCGTTATTTTACCGGTTCGGGTCGTATCGGTTTTGAAAGGTATCATCGCGCCTGTCCGGGCCGTGGCCATTTGCGGATTTTTCCACGGGCCAAGAATGCGGGCTTTCAGGCTTTCGCCGAAGCTGGGGCGGATGGCGTAGAGGCAGTTATTGAAAGTCCCCGTTTTATTGGGATCGGCTTTGCCTTTGTGCACATAGTCGCCTATGTCAAGCTCGGTGCAATCGGCCGTGAGCCCGGTCTCGAAGTATGCCGCGATCCTGGGGGCCAGGTCCCGTCCCAGGGTTGTGGCGCCGCAAAGAATGATATGGGGAGGTTTTGGAAGCGATTCTATAACCGTAATGGCCGCGCGTCTGTAGGTCAGGGTCGAATATTCTTTTAGCTCCGGCTGGTCTACGACGTAAACCTCGTCGGCGCCGTTGTGTATCAGTACTTCGGGAATATGGCTGATCTGGCTCCCCATAACGATAGCGTGGGTTTTAACGCCGAGTTTTTCAGCAAGCTCGGAGGCGGCGCCCAACAGCTCCATTGTCACAGGCCGCAGGTCGCCTTGTATCTGGTCGGCGATGACTATTATGTTGGTGTATTGGCTCAAAGGACAAACTCCATTACTCCGCGCTCGTCTTTTGAAATTTCATCAACCAAAAGCTCCACTTCATGCTTTGGCGCGGCGCCTTTGAAAACTTTGCACGAACCCCCTTTTTCACCGATTTTCCATGTCTTGCCGACCACTGTCGGTGATCCCACGAGGCCGACCCTTGTGGCGTCGGCTTCTACCTCGTCGAGGTCTACTGTAAAAATTTTATCAGCCAAAGCATCCTTGTCTCTGAGAGCCTGTTTGGTTTTGTAAACGTTCGCGAATCTTTTATGCTCAAGCTTTACAGCCGAGTTGGCGACGGTAATCAGAACCGGCATTTCGACTTCCAGGCGCTGTACGCCCCCGTCGATGATCCTTGTGGCCTTTACTGTTTTTCCCTCTATCTCCATTGTCTCGCAATATGAAATCTGGGGGACGCCCATTCTTTCGGCTATCTGTGGGCCGGTCTGGGCTGTGTCGCCGTCGGTGGTCTGCAATCCTGTAAAGATGATATCTATATCCTTGAGGTACAAGACCGCCTTGTAAAGAGCGTATGCGGTAGCCAGCGTGTCGGAGGCGGCCAGGCGCCTGTCGCCTAAAAGATATCCTTTGTCCGCCCCGTACTCCAGCGCTTCGTGAAGCACAGCGATGGCCGGAGGAGGCCCCATCGATATGACAAAAATTTCTCCACCGCGCGCGTTCCGGACTTCAATGGCTTTTTGGAGCGCAAATTTGTCGAACGGATTTATCATCTTTTTCGCGCGAGCCCTATCGACGGTACCGTCTGGATTCACTCCGGTGGCGCTACTCGTGTCTGGAACCTGCTTTATAAGCACAGCCATTCTCAAACCGTCGCTCATTTAAAATCGACTCCCATCATTACGTTAAGTTAGGCTATCCTAAACTACCACTCCACGATCAGGCATGATGACATAGCGAAGGGGTATATAAAAGCATAAGAGGAGGCCTTTTAAAAGAAAAATCTGAGGTTGACGGCAAAAAAACGGCCATCGTTCAGTTTAAGCGGAAAACTTATGAAAACAATACATTTAGACCCTCACCAGATTTCCTACAGGCAGTTGCGAAATGCGGGGGACGCATTGCTTGGAGGGGGTGTCATCGTCTATCCCACAGATACCATTTACGGGCTTGGTTGTGATATTTACGCCAAGGACGCCGTAAAAAAAATATACGCATTAAAAAAAAGGGATTCAAGCAAGCCTTTTTCTTTTATCTGCGGGAATGTCTCCCAGATCAGCGAATTCGCTTTCGTATCGAACTGGGGTTATAAACTGCTTAAAAAAAGCCTGCCCGGCCCTTATACTTTCATACTCGAAGCGCGCAAGACCAACATGCCGAAGAAAATGTTAGGAAAACGCAATACTATCGGCGTGCGGATACCCGATCACCCGGTCTGCCGCGAATTGGTCAGGCTTACCGGGCGCCCTTTATTGACCACATCGGTGAACCTTTCCGGCGAGGGGAGCCTTACCGACCCTTCAATGCTTCCTGAAAAATTTTCCAGCAAAGTTGACCTGGTAATTTCGACAGGCCCGCTGGTTTCGGAGCCATCGACGGTAATAGATATTGCCGGAGACGAGCCGGTATTGATAAGGCAGGGGAAAGGAGAGCTTTTATGGTGAAAGGTTTTTGTAGTATGCTCGTTTTCTTTGCTGTTTAACTTTATAACGGAGCCATCAAGCGCAATACGTATATGACCGATATTAACGCGATCCGCCATTCCTCGGCCCATGTCATGGCCGAGGCCATACAAAAACTTTACCCGGACGCGCAGTTCGCGTATGGGCCGCATACCGATGACGGCTTCTATT
>DRJW01000216.1 GCA_011052055.1 Nitrospirota bacterium | reverse complement strand
CTTTCGTCGAGCTTGACTCCCTGGCCCGCTCGCTCAACTCCATGTCGGGCGACCTGAAGTCCCTGATCGCCGAGAAGGAAAAATATCTTGAGGAAATACATATTCAGCATGAGAAGATTGTTGAGCAAAAAGAGTATATGACCAGTCTTTTTGAAAGCGCCAATGACCTGATTTATGTGACGGACCTCGACGGCAAGATAACTTTTATCAACCAGAAAATTGAGGAATACGGATATGGCAAGAAGGAGCTTTTAGGTAAACTGTCCAAAGACCTTATTAATTTCTCCGGCATGGATGGCAGATTCGAGGAAAATATAGAAAAAAGGTCCACCGTATATGAAGTGAACCTTAATACAGGCAACGGTAAAACCAGGCTTATGATATTCAGCTCTTCGTTGATAAGAGAAACCAGCGGGGCCGTCACAAGCGAGCTTTGCATACTCCGCGACATCACCGATCAGAAAATCATAGAAAACAATATTACTCATTTCGACAGGCTGGCTTGCACAGGAAGGCTGGCGGCGGGTGTGGCGCATGAAATCGGCAACCCGTTAACGTCCGTCTCATCCTTCCTTCAACTGCTGGAAGAAAAAGAAAATGACGCCTACAAAGAAGATTGCATCAAAACCATCCAGAAACATATTAACCGCATATGTTTTACGGTGGAAAGATTGAAAAATCTTTCCAGGCCGCATTCCCTGGAAAAATGGAGCCGGATCGATATCGGTTTGATGATACAGTCTGCGATGGATATTGTCCGGTTCGATCCACGCCTGAGAAATGTGGAGATCATACTGGATCAAGATGAAAATACCCCGGTGATCACCGGCCAGGGTGACCAGTTGATACAAGTATTAATAAACCTCGTTTTAAACAGCGCGGACGCCATGAATGGAAGCGGAAAGCTTATTTTAAAAACCAGAGCCGATTTAACAAATAATGAAGTTAGCCTGGAGATTATCGATACCGGGTCCGGGATAGAGAGAGAATCTCTTGATCTCATTTTCGATCCTTTTTTCACAACTAAAGGCCATGACAACGGCACAGGGCTGGGGCTTTATGTCAGTCAAAGCATAATTCAACACCATAGCGGCAAAATATTTGTGAAAAACAGCTCAGGAAAAGGAACAATTATATGCATTTGCCTGCCTGTTGAAAGACAGCAGGTTGAAGTGGCTATCAAACAGGAGTGTAACTGATAAATGGGTCATATTCTGGTTGTCGATGACGAAACGGACATCTGCAGGGCCATGAGTCTTATTTTCTCGGAAATGGGGCACACCGTGCATATGGCTGACAACATTAAAGACGCGCTCGAAATCATAAATACTACTTCGCCAGATATCGCTTTTTTCGATCTGCGGCTCGGCCAGGAGAGCGGGATAGACCTTTTGAAATTATCAAAAGAAGCCGCTCCCGACATGACGGTCTTGATGATCAGCGCTTTTGGATCGGTTGAATCTGTGGTGCAGGCCATGAAGATCGGCGCTTACGATTATATACGCAAACCTTTTAACAACGATGAAATTAAGATCACGGTCAACCGGCTTTTCGAGCATAGAGAGCTGATCAACAGCCGGGACAGTCTGCAACAAGAGCTTGACAATATTTTACGCTTCGAGAGCATGGTGGGCGAGAGCCCGGCTATGAAACGAATGAAGCATCTGATTAAAAAAGTTCTGCACTCGAAGGCCAATGTTCTTCTGACGGGCGAGACAGGAACAGGCAAAAGCCTGGCGGCCCACATCATTCATCATCAGGGCCCCAGGAAAGATTTTCCGCTGGTCACAATAAACTGCGGCGCCATACCGGAAAATCTGCTGGAGAGCGAGCTTTTCGGGCACAATAAAGGCGCCTTCACCGGAGCCATTGAAAATAAAACAGGCCTGTTTGTTAAAGCCGACAAAGGCTCCTTGTTTCTTGACGAAGTCTCTGAGCTTCCACTAAAAATGCAGGTAAAACTGCTTAACGTTATTCAGACAAAAGAATTGACTCCTGTAGGATCCACAGAACCGATAAAAATTGACGTCAGGATTATCGCCGCTTCGAACACCAACCTGGCGGAAGCTGTGCAGAAAAAAGAACTTAGAAAAGACCTCTTTTACAGACTCAACGTTGTGGAAATAAGTGTTCCTCCACTGAGGGAATGCAGGTCGGATATCCCGCAATTGGTCCACCTCTATGTTGACAGGTTTGCTAAAGACGCAGGCAAGCCATCGCCGAAAATACCTGGAGCCATAATGAGATCCCTGCAGGAGCACTCCTGGCCTGGCAACGTGCGGGAACTGGAAAACATACTTGAACGCGCCGTTTTGATGTGTGATGGCGCCACAATCGAGCCAAAGGACATAAGCCTGGATCTTATCCGGGCGCAAACGGCGAATGCGGCTCGAAACAACAAACCAACCGATTTAAAATCAAGAGTCTCTCTTATGGAAAAGGAATATATACAAGAGGTTTTATCGCGGCACGGCAACAATAAAGAAGAGACCGCCCGTTTTTTGAATATCAACATAGCCACTCTTTACCGCAAACTCGATCACTGACAGCGCAAATATTTCTTGACTTCCCGTTCAGATGCCATAGAATTTTATCTAATCGTTTTTGGGCGCCCCCTGTGGGGCTTAATAAGGAAGACGGTTAAATTCCGTCGCGGGACCGCCGCTGTGACCGGGGACGAAACCTGTATTTTGCCACTCTTTCATACATGGAGGGGGAAGGCGCAGGGAGTAGACCGATCCGGAAGTCAGAAGACTTGCCCAAAAATATATTTGTGATCGGATTCGCTCCGGGAAAGGGCTGTGTCCTTTCTCTTGGATGAAAAACGGCATCCTGGAATATTTTTTGTGGTGGAGCCGGGATGCTGTTGATGTTGGCCCGTTTTTTTCTCGTATCTTGCGCGCGCTCTCGTATCTTTACAGGAAGCGGTTATGCCTGGCGCTGACTGCCCAAGGGTTATTATCGCAGGCGCGCATAGCGGCGTGGGCAAAACTTCCCTGGCTCTCGGACTCTCCGCCGCGCTGAAAAAGCGAGGGCTCAAAGTCCAGACCTATAAAGTAGGCCCCGATTTCCTGGATCCCACCTATCTTAAAATAGCGTCGGGCCGCCCCTGCTACAACCTCGACGCCTGGATGATGGGGCAGGACTATGTAAAAAGCCTGTTTCAAAAAACTTCGGCCGGCGCGGATATTGCCGTGATCGAAGGCGCTATGGGCCTGTTCGACGGGTTCAGCCCGGAATCATCGGAAGGAAGCACAGCGCAGATCGCAAAATGGCTTAAAGCGCCTGTCGCGCTGGTGGCGAACGCCGGTGGCGCGTCGAGAAGCTTCGCGGCCCTGGTGGAAGGTTACGCCCGGTTCGAGCCTGATCTACAAATCAAAGGTGTGATCGCCAATTTTTGCGGATCCAAAAACCATAGCAACCTTTTATCCAGGGCTATAAACTCTCATCTTTCGTGTAAATATCTGGGAGGAGTCGTTAAAGGGGCGGCGCCAAAGCTCGACAGCAGACATCTGGGCCTCGTCACAGCAAAAGACACGCTTACTCAAAATATAGTCGATGAGCTGGCTGTGGTTGTCGAAGAGCATATCCTGGTAAAAGATGTTATCGAAATGGCGAAGACAGCTCCTCGTTTGAAAACCGGCGAGATCAGCGCAAACCACGAGGATACAGCGGCCCGGCTGGGAGTCGCGCGCGACAAGGCGTTTCAGTTTTACTATACCGACAATCTAGAAGCGCTGAGGGCGAGCGGATTTGAGCTTGTCGAGTTTTCCCCAACCTGCGGCAGGAGACTACCTGACAACCTGGACGCTTTGCTTATAGGGGGAGGATATCCGGAAGAATACGCCGACGAGCTATCTGAAAACATCTCCATGAAAAACGACATAAGAAATTTCTCCGACTCAGGCCTTCCCGTATACGCAGAATGCGGCGGGCTGATGTATCTGTCTAAAGGAATAGAGGACATTAACGGCAAAAGAAATCCTATGGTCGGGCTTTTGCCCGCCTGGACGAAAATGCGCCAACGTTTCACGGCGCTTGGATATGTGACAGCGTCGTTTGAAGAAAATTCTCTTTTCGGCAAAGCCAGCGAAACCATTCGTGGGCATAAATTCCATTATTCGGAGCTTTTAGACGATCCGGCCGGGAGTGACGGATGGAAAACGGTTTATTCGTTAAAACGAAAACGCGACGGAGAGATTTTTAGCGAGGGATACTCAAAAGGTGGCGTTTTGGCCAGCTACGCGCATTTGCATTTCGCTTCCCGCCCGCTATCGCTCCGCCGTTTTATCAACAGTTGTATGGAGGCAAATACGTCATGAGCGCTACTGGAACGGACAAAAAGGATAGATCACACATATATAAACTGTACGAATCCCCCGTCGCGCCGGAAGAAATCGAGGCCAGATCGTTCGAGGCGATAGACCGGGAGGCTAAAAGCCACAGCTTCTCGGATGATGAGTGGATCGTCGTCAGAAGAATGATTCACACTACCGCCGATTTTTCGCTGATCGGCGACGTAAAGTTTTCGACCGGAGCGATCAGAAGCGCGTGTGAGGCTTTGCGGGCCGGGGCCAGTTTATACGCCGATTCGAACATGATTAAATCAGGCCTTTCGTTGATGAGGCTCAAGGCGGTTTTTCCAGATTACACCAAAGATAAAATCCTCTGCCACATCGCCGACGAGGACGTGGCCGAAGAATGCAAGAAAGCGGGCCTGCCCAGGTCTCTTTACGCCATCAGAAAAGCCAGGCCCCATCTGGATGGAGCTGTAGTGGCGATTGGAAACGCTCCGGTGGCTCTGCTGGAGCTGAACAGGATGATCGCCGAAGGCGAGGTCAGGCCCGCCGTTGTTATCGCGATGCCGGTCGGGTTCGTTCATGTGATTGAAAGCAAAGAGGAGCTGATGGGGATAGACGCGGAGTATATAACCATACAAGGAAGACGCGGCGGAAGCGGCATCGCGGTCAGCGTCGTGCATTCCCTGCTGGCGATAGCGTCAAATCAGAAATCTGGAGATTGAAAATGAGCGGAAAAACCAGGACAGCCGTAATTCTGATAGGACATGGCAGTCGTGTTCCGGCGTCCGGCGCCGATATGATAAAAGTGGCGGAGCGGTTACGAAGTGAAAATTGTTACGCCATGATCGAGACATGTTACATGTCGCGAATGAAACCTTTCTTTTCGGAAACGCTTAAAAAAGTAGCCGAGTCGAAAGTTGAAAAAGTTGTGGTCATTCCATATTTCCTCCACTCAGGATTGCATCTTGTCCTGGATATCCCGAAAATGATCCAGGAAAACGCAAAACTTTTCCCCGGCCTCAATATAGTTTACGGCAAGCACCTTGGATACGATAACGCTATGGTGGCGCTCGTAAAGAGAAGAATTGAAGAGTCGGATACGCTGGACGACGTGCGCGATCTCAAGCTTGCCGAACGCTCGAACTATCCCCTGCCCAAAGACGAGCTGGAGTTCGTCCCTATGACCGAAGAAGAGGCAAAAGAGTACAGGGATAACTACGGAAGCCGTTGCCACCATCACCACCATTAAAAATAGCGCAAAACCATAAATGAGCCGAAAAACAAAGTTCGCTTTGATCTACCTGACCGCCCTTTCGCTCACCCCCTCATATGCTGAGGCCATGCACATATCGGAGGGGATATTGCCGGCCGGATGGGCGGCCTTCTGGTTTATCACGGCCGCTCCTTTTGTATGGCTGGGATTAAGAGAGCTAAAAACAAGAACAGACGAATCACCCCAGTTCAAGCCCTTCCTGGGTCTTGTCGGCGCGGCGATATTTATAATCTCATGCATGCCGATCCCTGTTCCGGTGGCCGGGGCCACGTCCCATCCAGCCGGCGTGGGTCTTGCCGCCATTCTTATAGGGCCGTGGCTTACGGCTCTTGTAAGTAGCGTGGCGCTGGCGCTCCAGGCGTTGTTTCTGGCTCACGGAGGCCTGACCACGTTAGGCGCCAATACCATGTCGATGGGCGTCATGGGAGCGCTGACCGGATACATCACGTTTAAAGCTGGAAAGAAGATCGGGATGTCAACCTACATGGCGGCGTTCGCCGCAGGATTGTTGTCAGACTGGGTTACCTACGCCGGAACGTCCCTTTTCATGGCGCTGGCGCTCCACGCCGACGGCTCGTTCTGGAAAATGTTTTTATCGATCATGGTAGCCTTCGCTCCGACGCAGGTGCCTCTGGGCCTGCTCGAAGGGTTTATGACCGCCGGCGCTTATGAATTTATACGCTCAAGAAGGCCGGAGCTGATTTACAAAACCCTTGGGGGGAAATTAGCGTGAAATCTATTATCACGATAATGACAATTTTGATTGTTACAACAGGCTCCGCCGCTCTGGCTAAAGAGGTGGCTCCTAAAGGCAAATGGCTCGGAGTCGATGAGACTGTTGTTCAGGCTTTCGCTGAAAAGGCGGGCATGCCTGCAAGAGCCCCTTATATAAACACGGATCAGGGCGACCTCCTCCTGTTTTTGTTCCTCGTCTCCGGTTTTATCGGCGGATTCGTGATGGGATATTGCTACAAATTGCTGTTTACGTCTGAAAATACGAAAAATAACGGAGTGGCCCCAAAATGAATTTCGAGCTTTTTACCGACATATTCACATACAAAGAGAACAGGTTCACACAGCTTGAGCCGCGAGTGAAAATTCTTACGGCGGGTCTTGCGGTATGTCTGGTTCTTTTCTCGAACGGGCCTTTGTTTCCAGCTTCGATGTTCGCCGTCAGCCTTTCAGCCACCATCGCCGCCGGGGTCCCGGCCAGGCTCGCCATGCTTCGCATTACCGGCCCCCTTGGAGTGGCGGCCATGATTCTCCTGATAAAATCTGTTCTTACAGGCTCCACAGAGCTTTTTTCCATCGATCTGCTGTCGCTACATCTGGTTTTTACAAACGAAGGATTCAGCGAAGGGATCAACATTGCTTTTCGAATATTGGGAGCGCTCGGCGTGGTGCAGTTTTTAAGCGTTACCACTCCCGCGCATGATATTTTCCGGGCCTTGCGCTGGCTCGGTTTCCCCCACGGCTGGGTTGAAGTGGCGATGCTTATGTACAGATACACGTTCGAGCTTTTCGAGACCGCCATCGACATGAGCTCCGCCCAGAAAACCAGGCTTGGCTACTCCAACGCGAAACGTGGCCTTGCGTCCGCAGGAGAGCTTGCCGGAGCCGTAATATTGAGGTCCATGGACAAGGCGGTAAGCGCCAACGAAGCCATGGTCGCGAGGGGATATAAAGGCGTGATACAGTTCGACCCCCCGCGGCCTGTTGAGCGCCGTGATCTGGCTTATGGATTCATGGCTTCGACTCTTATCTTGTCTCTCTATTTTATAACAGGTATGGCATGAGTGATAACGAAGAGAATAAATACGCTATAAACGCAAAGGGTGTGTCTTTTAGATACCAGGAAGGCACACTCGCCCTGAACGATGTTACTTTCCATGCGCGACATGGAGAATTCGTCGCGCTTCTCGCCTCCAACGGCTCTGGTAAAACGACTCTTCTAAAAGCCCTGGCCGGACTAATAAAGCCGCAATATGGCAAGATATTGATCGATGGAGACGATATAAACTCCATGTCCTCAAAAGAGCTTTACTCCAAAACAGGCATTGTTATCCAGAACCCGGACGACCAGTTATTCGGCGCCACTGTGCGCGAGGATGTGGCTTTCGGCCCGCGAAACATGGATTTGAGCGAAGACGAAGTTGAGACCCGCGTCAAAGAGGCGCTCGAAGGCGTAGGGGCCGGGCGCCTTGGCAAGCGGGCGATACAACATCTTAGCTTCGGCGAAAAAAAGAAAGTCGCTGTGGCCGGCGTGCTTGCCATGCGTCCCAACATCCTTATACTCGACGAGCCGACCGCAGGACTAGACCCGGCGGGCGAAGCGTCTATGATGCGCCTGTTGAGCAGGCTGAACCGCGAATGCCGTGTGACCGTGATTCTTGCGACCCATTCCGTGGATATGCTTCCCCTCTTCGCCGACAGGATTTTTGTGCTCAGTGAAGGAAGGGTATTAAAGAGCGGGCCTGCGGCTGATATTTTCACGGATCATGAAATGATCGAGCAAGCCAAACTGCGCCTGCCCTATATCTCCTCTCTCCTCCATGAGATGAAACGCCTTGATGGAGTTCCCATTAACGGCCTGCCTTTGACCATAGGAGAGGCGAGAAAAAGAATGCTTGAGCTTATCCCGGAGGATATTCTGATAAAACAATTAGACAAGAAAAGCCATGAGTAAACTTAGAACAGGATATACGACCGGGGCCTGTTCGGCGGCGGCGGCCAAAGCGGCGGCCATGATAATGGCAGGTAAAAATCACGCTCCAGATGAGGTGGCGATAACGCTCGGCTCCGGTGGCGGCGTAAAAACTGTTTTACCCATAGCGGACTACAGCGTTTTTGATAACGGCGCGAGGGCGTCCGTCATCAAAGACTCCGGCGACGACCCGGACATAACAAACGGAAGCCGTATCGTCGTGGATCTGTTCTGGGAGAAAGACGGTGACATTGTTTTTGAGGCCGGGGAAGGCGTTGGAATGGTTACCAAAGCCGGGCTTTCGATAAAAAAAGGCGAGCCTGCCATCAATCCCGGCCCCAGAAAAATGATAGCGGAAGCGGTGCGCGAAATAACCGACCGTCCCGTGCGTGTGAGGATATCGATACCTGGCGGCGAAGAGCTGGCTCTAAAAACGTTCAACCCGAAACTAGGCGTGATCGGAGGGTTGTCTATCCTGGGCACCACCGGGATAGTGCGTCCTTTCTCTAACGAAGCTGTGCGCGAAGCTATAATTTGCCTTCTCGATGTGGCGGTCGCCGGTGGCTACACCGATATTGTTTTGACACCCGGCAACATAGGCGCAAAAGCGGCTGGACGTTATTTCAATGTAGCCGGCGAACAGATAGTGGAGGCTGGTAACGAGTGGGGCTATGTCATAGAGAAAGCGGTTGACAGAAATGTCAGAAGATTATTGCTGGTCGGGCATCCGGGCAAGCTTGCCAAGCTTGCCATGGGGCAGTGGAATACCCATTCGAAACATTCGAAAAGCGCGGCGCCGTACATCGCCGAAGTCGCAAAAGGCGAAATGGGATTTACTACCGTCGAATCTGAAACCGTCGAAGGTATTTTCGAGGCGATGGAGCCTGAAAAACGCAAGCGGCTGTCTGATCTTATAGCCATAAAAATCGTCGGAGCCGTAAATGAAAAATCTGGCGGCGAAATCGAAACCAGCGTCGCCCTGGTAAATATGAAGTCAGAGCTTATCGGCTCGAAGCTTTGGAGCGGGCCATGGATAAAATAACAATTGTGGGATGCGGGCCAGGCTCCGCTAAGTTTATGACACAAGCCGGGATCACAGCCGCAAGCCAGGCTGATTTCCTGGTAGGAAACAGGCGGCTTCTTGAGCTGATAGACGACGTTAAAGGCGAAAAAATCGACACCGGCGTCAATATTGAAAAAACAATCGAATGTATCGGCCAAAAAAGAAAAGAGGGCAGGGTGGCTCTTCTGGTAAGCGGCGATCCGGGGCTGTTTTCTATTTCGAGACAGGTTACTCAAAAGTTCGGTTATAAAGCATGCCATCTGATTCCCGGAATCAGCTCGATCCAACTGGCTTTCGCCAAGCTTGGAATAAGCTGGGACGACGCTTTAATAATAAGCGCTCACGCCGCCGACCCAGAGGTGGATGAAGCGCGGGCTGGACAAAACCGTAAGATCGCCGTACTGCTTGGGCGTAACGAATCGGTGAAATGGATAGATGGTTTTATAAAACGCATCGGCGGCGGCAGAGGCCTGTTCGTCTGTGAAAATCTGGGCCTTGAAAACGAGCGTTTTTTCGAAACCACCACCGATAAAATTGGCGCTCTCAAACTGGCGTCGAGAACTATTGTTCTTTTGATAGATAAGGAGCTTGTGAATTGAGTCTTGGAAAATTATACGGAATAGGAGTGGGCCCTGGCGACCCGGAGCTGATCTCTATAAAAGGAGCGAGGCTTATATCAAACACAAAGCATCTGTTTGTTCCCATCGCCAGAATTAAAAAGAAAAGCGTGGCGCTCGATATTGTCAAAGAATATGTAAACGAGGGCACAAACGTAAAAGAGCTTGTATTCCCCATGGTGACCGACAAAAGCGAGTTGAATAAACGGTGGGACGAGTCGGCCAGGATAATAGCCGACACGCTTGAGAGCGGCGAGGACGCTGTTTTTCTCACGCTGGGCGACGCTCTTTTGTATTCCACCTATATTTATCTTCTGCGCTCTTTACGTAAAATTCATCCAGATGTAAACGTCGTCACCATACCTGGAATCACCGCTTTTAGCGCCGTGGCGGCGTTGACCGGCTTCCCCGTGGGCGAGGCGAAAGAGCCTGTCACGATAGTGCCCACTTCAGACGATCTGCAGGCGGTGCGCGGCGCCATCGAGCTTGGCGGTACGGTTATTTTAATGAAAGTTGGCAAAAGACTTCAGAATATTCTGGATCTGCTAGAGGAGATGGACGCGATCAAAGAATCGGTGTTCGTAGCCAACGCCGGAATGGAAAGCCAGCGGCTCGTGACCGACCTTCGAGAGCTTAAAGGCGAAAACGACCAGACAGGATATCTGTCCACCATCCTTATCAAAAGCCAGGCGAGGACAAAACAGTGAAAGTATATTTCGTGGGCGGCGGGCCGGGCGACCCGGAGCTGATGACGATAAAAGCGGAACGGCTTATTAAATCTTGCAAGGTTTGTATTTACGCCGGGTCTTTAGTCAGCGATGAAGTTATCGCGATGATTCCTGACAACGCGGAAAAACATGACTCGGCCAAAATGAACCTGGATGACACGTCGAAAGTCATTAAGAACGCTTCGGACAACGGAGCCGATGTAGTACGCCTTCACTCAGGCGACCCCTCCATTTACGGAGCCATAGGCGAGCAGATGCGCGAGCTCGACAAATTGAATATCGATTACGAAGTGGTTCCGGGCGTAAGCTCGTTTCAGGCTTCCGCCGCCGCAGTCAAAAAAGAGCTCACGGCGCCGGAAGTATCCCAGACAATAATCTTGACCAGGATCGCCGGCCGCACGCCCGTTCCGGACGAGCAAGACCTTGCTTTGCTGGGAAAATCGAAAGCTACGCTTTGCGTGTTCCTCTCCGTTTCAAAAATAGGTGACGTGGCCGACAAACTTAAAGAAAGCTACGGCGCCGCCTGCCCGGTCAAAGTGGTCTACAGGGCGTCGTGGCCCGACCAGCAAATCATAGAAGGAACGCTTATCGATATTCACGAGCGTGTAAAAGCAAGAGCGATTACAAAAACCGCGATGATAATAATCGGCTGGGCGCTCGACGATGGCAACGAAGCCGTCTCCAAACTTTATGATAAAAATTTCTCGCACGAATACAGAAAGAGCGTATGAAATGAAAATCGCGTTTATCACGCTTTCAAAAGAGGGCGTGGCGTTGATGAGGATGCTAAAACAAGCATTCCCGGAAGCCGACGCTTACGCCCACAAAATCGCAGGCGCTGGTATCGAATGTGAGCGTTTCGAGAGCGTGGTGGAGTTGACCAAACGTATCTTTACCCAATACGATGGGCTTGTCTATATCGCGCCTTGCGGCGCGGTTGTACGCGCGCTTGCCGGAAATCTTGTCTCCAAAAAAACCGACCCTGCCGTCGCGCTTATGGATGTGGGAGGCAGGCACGCTATCAGCCTTCTGAGCGGACATGAGGGAGGCGCAAACGACCTGGCGGTTATGATCGCCAACGCCGTCGGCGCCGAGCCTGTGATAACAACAACAACCGAAGCCGTCAAGAGCCTGATCGTAGGCGTGGGATGTAAAAAAGACAAGTCGAAAGAAGATATAGAAAAGGCCATCAACGCCGCGCTGGATAAAGCGGGAGCCGACTCCTGCGATATAAGGTTTTTCGCCAGCGCGGATATCAAATCGAACGAGCGGGGACTGATCGAGGCGGCCAAAAGTTTTGGCGCTCCCATAAGGTTTATTTCTTCAGAGGAGATACGAAACTGCGTAAGAGAGTTTGAAGAATCAGAGTTTGTTAAAAGTAAGGTAAATTTACCCGCCGTGGCGGAGCCTTCTGCGTTGCTTGCGGGAAGGAGGACATCATTAATACTGAGAAGAATAAAACTGAACGGAGTGACCGTAGCGATCGCAAAGGAAAACTGTCCGTCGTTGGGATAGGCCCCGGCGGCAAGCTCGACAGGACGCTTAGGGCGGAGAAGACCATCGCCAACTGCGAAGTGGTGGTCGGTTACACAAAATACCTTGAGCTTGTGGAGGACTTAACAAAGGGCAAGGAGCTTGTATCCACCGGCATGACCAGGGAAGTGGATCGTGTCCGCGCCGCTATAACACGCGCCAGCGAGGGCTTGAGCGTAGCTTTGATATCATCCGGCGACGCGGGAATTTACGGTATGGCCGGCCTTGCCATCGAGCTTACCGAGTCGATGGGAGTCGATCTGCCGGTGGAAGTTATTCCCGGTGTCAGCGCGGCCAGTTCGGCTGGCGCAAAGCTTGGCGCGCCTCTTGCCCTCGATTTCGCCACTATCAGCCTGAGCGACCTTCTCGTCCCGTGGGATACTATTAAAAAACGGCTCGAAGCTGTGGCGGAGGCGGACATGGTTGTCGCCTTATACAACCCGAAAAGTAAAAAGCGCGTCTCCCAGCTTGAAGAGGCGGCGGAGATTTTCCGCAAATACCGCCCCGGCGCAACGCCCGTTGGTGTTTGCGATTCTATCAGCCTGGACGGTGAGCGAATCGTTATTACAACTTTAGACAAGTTTTTGAATGAAGAAATCGCGATGCGCACAACCGTAATTATCGGCAACACATCTTCAAAAATAATCGATGGCCGTTTTGTAAATCCGAGAGGTTACGACGTATGATCCTTGTTTTCGGCGGAACCAGCGATACCGCGCAGGTGACGCAGGCCATAGCCGGGCTGGGGCATGAAGTGACCGTATCCACCGCAACCGATATCGATATCGACATCGGAGAGAACGACAAGG
>DRJW01000215.1 GCA_011052055.1 Nitrospirota bacterium | reverse complement strand
TTCGGTGTGTTACCTCCCATTTCCAGGCTGACTCCCGCCCAGGCGATGTATCATTTTATTTCCGGCTACACTGCCAAAGTGGCCGGCACCGAACGAGGCGTAACCGAGCCTTCAGCCACCTTTTCAACATGCTTCGGCGCGCCGTTCATGGCTTTGCACCCGTCGGTTTACGCAGACCTCCTTGGGAAGAAAATCGCTGAGCACAATGTGAATACATGGCTTGTAAACACAGGATGGACCGGCGGCCCTTACGGGGTCGGTAGCCGTATGAAAATTGATTATACCCGCGCTATGCTGTCTGCGGCCCTTGAAGGCAAGCTCGACAACGTTGAAACAGTTATTGACCCCGTTTTCAAAGTTCAGGTTCCCAAAAGCGTGCCAGGCGCGCCAGCGAAAATCTTGATCCCCAAAAACACCTGGGCGGACAAAGCCGCATATGACGCAAAGGCGGCGGAGCTCGCCAAAAGATTTGTCGATAATTTCAAGGAATATGAATCCTCTGTTTCCGATGAGATAAAATCCTCGGCGCCTTCAGTTTAAATTAGCGTTAAGATAAAGCCTGGTTTTGAGTTTTCAGCTTTAAAGCCAGGCTTTTTTTCGGCATTCAAGGACGCTTAGGATGCAAAAAGAGAATATTTCCATCCTTACGACGGCGGATGAGTTTTACTCTTCTCTATTCGACGATTTGCGTAAAGTGGAAGAATCGGCTCTTATCCAGATGTATTGCATCGAGGAGGGGGGTATAGGCGATAAGTTCAAGCAGATTCTTATAAAACTGGCCAGGAGAAAGGTGGCTGTACAGCTGATGTACGATTCCTTCGGATCGTTTTTTACTTCGGCCAGATATTTCGATGAGATGGAATCCGCCGGTGTCTCGATAATAGAGTACCATCCGGTTAATCCCCGCAAAACAAGAGCGCCTTTTTCTGTTCACCGGCTTTTTCGCAGAAACCATAGGAAGCTTATTATCCTCGACAAGTCAACTTATTACATCGGCGGTATGAATATCGGGGAAAGGTTCCTTGATTGGGAGGATATTATGATAAGAGGGCGCGGCGCTCCTGTGAACGATCTTATTGCGTCTTTTCAGAAAGTGTGGGGAAAAAAACCGGTCAAACCTAAAACCCGTTTTAAAGAGATGGCTAAAGGAGCGATACACGTATGCGATGGCCGTCCGAAATATCAAAACTACCCGATTAAACGTCTTTACATATCGGCCATAAAAAAGTCGAGGAGTAGAGTCTGGATAGCCCAGGCCTATTTCATTCCTCGCAGAAAGCTGATAAAAGCGATGATTCACGCCTCAAAACGCGGCGTGGATGTCCGGGTGATTGTTCCAGATAGCTCCGATGTAAAGCTGGTGGATCTGGCCTCATGGCCTGCGTTAAAACGTCTGCTAAACAACGGTGTGACTATCAGACGGCATATTGGCCCAATGCTCCACTCGAAGTTTGCGGTTATAGATGACCACTGGCTTACGGTCGGCACCGCCAACCTCGATTCCATGAGCCTTTACTGGAACCTGGAGTTGAACCTCGTTATCCGCGATCCTGTAATAGTCGAAAAAATGGCGCGAATATTCACCCGCTACGAGCAGACATGCCGGACAATGGATAGAAATGAGCCGGTCGAAAGACCATTGTTGACGCAGTTGCTGGGCCGTCTTCTTTATTACTATAGCTGGGTTTTGTAGCGGTTTTCTACCTCGGACAATGGGTCACGTTTTTGCCGTCTTTCTTAACTGACCGCAGGCGGCCATAATGTCACTGCCCCGGCTTTCCCTGATAAAAACTGAATGACCGCCAGATATCAAGATATCGGCGAATCGCTCGACCGCCCTGCGCGAAGGCCTGGCGTATGATATCTCCTGGCATTCGTTGTAAGGTATCAGGTTTATTTTTGAAGGAAACTTGAAGGCGAACCGCTTGAGCTTTTCCGCGTCTTCGTCTGAATCGTTTATACCTGAAATTATCACATACTCGATAGTTATCCTTCTTCCTTTCGGCAAAGGGAAGCGGGCGAGGGAGGAGGCCAGCGTTTTGAGCGGATATTTTCTGTTGATAGGCATCATATCGTCGCGTACGGCGTCATCGCATGTGTTAAGAGATACGGCCAGTTTAACTTTTGGAAATTCCTGCGCCAAAAGATCGATACCTGGGGCCACTCCAGCCGTAGATAGAGTGATTTTTCTGACACCGACAAGCCTGAAATCTGGATCGGTCATGATCTTTAAAGCCTGAACCGTGTTTTTGAAATTGTCCAGAGGCTCTCCCATGCCCATAAGAACCACGTTGGTAACTCTGCCACCATCAGCTTTTCCCCGCGCTTTGATCACCTGATCCACTATCTCTCCTGCGGTAAGGTCTCGTTTAAAACCAGCCAACCCGGTGAGGCAGAACCTGCAATTGAGCTTGCATCCTACCTGGGTCGAGACGCAAAGAGTCATCCGCTTACCGTCGGGAATCAATACGCTTTCGATAAACAGGCCGTCATCGAGCCGATACAGGAATTTTAAAGTTCCATCTTCTGATTCCAGGCTTATTTCCTCTTTTAGGTCAGTTACCGTCGCTATTTCATTAAGGCGCGACCTTAACGATTTAGAAAGGTTGGTCATTTTATTAAAATCACTCACGCCGTTTTCAAACAGCCATTTTCTTATCTGGCCGGCCCTGAAAGGTTTTTCTCCAGCCTTTTTAATGAAATCCAGAGTTTGTCCGCTGGTGAGCTGTTTCAAATCAATACGATTCATAACTTCCTCTTGACCTTTGTCATATCGTGTCATAGATTGAAAAACGATAATTGTCGCAATATCTATAAATCGGAGTTCATATAAACCAGGTGCTGTACATTAAACTTAAGTATGCCATGAGTCTCGCTCTTGTTTTTCTGTTTTTGCAATCATGCGCCTCCAAACCGGTTGATAAAGCGTTTGCGGGTAAGCTAGACGCAGTTGACGAGGTTAAAACGATTGCGGAGTATTGTCAAAGCTGTCATGTTCACCGCAATTTTAACCCTTCCGGTCATTTAAAATCGACTCCTTCAAAATATGAGGCAGAGCCATACACCTCAGCGAAAAGTTGCAGGATATGCCACAGCATAAAACGCAATTTTTGGAGTGATATTGTCAGGAATACATATTTTCCAAAGGGGCGCATCGTTGGCGGACAACAATAGAAGAATAATTCTGGTCGGTGTCATAGGGGCTGGAGAGGGCGCCAGCTTTTTGCTGGAGATACTGAGAGATAATCCAGAAGTCAGAATCGCAGGTTTGGCGTACCGCTCTGAAAACAGGTGGGCCGTCATGGAGGCGTGGAGCCAGGGGATCGCTCTTTACAACGATTTCAGGAAGCTTGTCGAGAATGACGAGATAGAAATGCTGGTTGACGTTACCGGTAATCCCGCAGTTGAAGACTATCTGCGGGAAGGAGAAAAGACAAAATCGCAGTTGTTGAGCCCGCTGGGCGCCATGTTGCTGTGGCGTCTTCTGGACGAGCAGAAAAAAATGGAGCGGGAGATGGCCAAAAATCTGGCCGAGCAGGAGGTTCTCTATAGCGCCGGAGTGATGCTGGCTTCGGCCGCCAACACAAAGCAGACTCTTGACCTCATTATGGAATCCGCCCTGAGCATCACCGGGATGAGCGCCGGCACGCTGGCTCTTTACGATGAAGAAAAAGGCATAATGCAGATCAAGGCTTCTGTAGGGCTTAGCAAAGTCGGCATGCCGGAGAATTATGAGTGGGAGTTGAGGCCTGGCGGTCTGACCGGCCATATCCTGTCGAACAGCCATCCGACGGTTATCACAGACCTCAAAAATGAGAAAGCTTTCGACACCAGCCGGCTAGAGAGGATAGGCGTGCGGTCGTTGATTGCGACTCCCCTTAAAGTTTCAGGGAAGATAGTCGGCATTCTGTATGTAGATGATTTTAGTCCACGCGAGTTTTCCGACCGTGAGAAAAACATACTTAGCCTTCTGGCGCTTCAGGCGGCCGCGGCCATCGACAAGGCTATCTTGCTGGAAAAAGCCGAATTCATGGCGGTCACGGACGGACTGACAAAGCTTTATAACCATAGATATTTTGTCCGAACTCTGGAAAAGGAGATCAGAAGAGCGGAGCGATATAACTACTCGACCACGCTTTGCATGATAGATGTTGATTATTTTAAAAATTACAACGACACTTTCGGTCATCAGCGTGGTAATCATGTGCTCACGACACTTGCCAATCTTTTAAGGCTTTCCGCCAGAGACACCGATATTGTCGCCAGGTACGGTGGGGAGGAGTTCGCTATAATATTCACTCAGGCCAACCTCAAGCAGGCGCGCGACGTATCTGAGCGGATACTAAAAGAAGTGTATGAGACGGCTATTCAGGGAGAAGAAAAACAGCCCGGCGGCAAGCTGACGGTCAGCATGGGCCTTGCGACGTATCCTGAAGACACCTTGACGCCTGTTAACTTGATAGAGTACGCGGACAGGGCTCTTTACGTTTCGAAAAAGATGGGGCGTAACCGTATAACCAACTTCTCCGATATAGCCGATATGGCGAGCTGAAAGTCTCAGAGCGTGATTTGCGCGAAGCAGGAGCCGCTATTTACTGTCGATAGGAACTATTTTTACGAACTGATCCAGCGTCCCGTCCCGATTTTTGTCCAGCTGTTTCACAAAGCCGTCCAGTTTTTCCTGGTATGAGTCGGTCAGGCGTTTATCGAATGTTTCGTAGAAATCCCGTATCTGTTTGTCGAGAAACTCCCGGTTTTCATCGGTCATGGAGCTGAATTTTACATTGGAGCCCAGCCGGTCGTGGCTGACATCCCCCCTTATAAAAGCTCTGCCCGCAGTCATCCCGGAGCAGATGTAGTATCCAACCGGAGAAGGAGCGTCGTAAATATTGAGGATAACTCCTATTGTGCCCTGGGCGTATTCCATGAAGTAATCCCTCACACGCCGCCCAAACACAATTACGGGCGGCTTGCGATCTTCTATTTTTTTCTTGAATTCGAGAAGGAATTTCTGGAAACCAAGAGAGTTTAACTTGGCCTTGCGGAGCTGATATTTGTAGAGGAGATCTTCTTTTATCTGATCCCCGGTCATGTTTTTAAACTCTGAATAATCTATTTCTCTCCATACGTGTGGAATTCCCGCGCCGGTTCTAAGCCCGCACCTGTTACCGCCCTGTCCTGCGACCCGGAATGTTCCGGAAGGGCAGTAGCTGGCGAAAAGGTCGTCCACCGACCCTCCGATATTCAGGTCTGTTGGGTTGGATGTGTTTGCGATGGCCACCTGCGCGTCACCGGGGCACCAGACCTGATTAGGGAAAAATGTGGGGTATGTGTTTAGTTCGATCTTGTCTATGAAAGCCGCGGAATGGTTGCCCATGAGCCCGTGAACATCAATTTTGGCCGGGCCGGAGACACCGGTGCCGATGAGGTTCTGGCCGCAAACGTTCAGAAGCGTAAAATCATCAACGCCCCCGGCGCGGGCCGTTTTCATCAAGTCGTTGAGGCGCGGGCCGGTCATCTTCGTCACACCGCAATCGATTGTCAAGCTTTTCGAATTGTTCAGCAAATCTTTAACATCATCCAGCGGCGTAGAGCTATCGAAGACCGGATCGTTTTCCATCTCTTTTTTAGCGGTTTCAAGCATAATCAGGAATCATCAAAATGGTTGTTTGCCGAAAGTTTCAAACAAGAGCGGATTCTTGCCGTGATACCGGAACCTGCGTGAGCCGACAACGTCTTCATGGGTGGTGAACCCCAGCCCCGCCGAAAGCCCCTCCATGCCGCGCTTCCACGACACCATCATGTCAACTATCCGTCTATAACCCTCCTCAGGGTCGATTCTGTGGCCGTAGGGCCTGGCGGTAATGCCCCATGCGCACTGACCAGTGTGACACCGGCGGCACATCGTGCATCCGACCGGTATCAGGTGCCTCGTCCCCGTTCCTATGAAATCAAAGCCGACCATAAGGCCCAAAAGAGCCATTTTCGGATTTAAAAACGCGCCTTCTCCTATCAGTGACACAGATTCGCGCAAGCCTTCACGCACCAGGGCGTCGTGGGCTATTTTACCGATGTACAGGGCGTTGAGACCTCTGTTTTGAAGATCGGATATAGAAGCGGCTCCCGTGCCGCCGCCGCCGCCCCTGAGGGTTATATAATCGAATCCGGCTCTGGCCAGCGCGACGACGATATGGTCTACGTTCCAGATAGTGCCGTATATGTCGGCTCCCACCAGCTTGTTGGGGCCCAATGCGGCGCGAAGGCTCGCAATACGCATTCTGAGCTCTTCTATCGAGTATTGCAGATGCTGGGGGTTAGGTGAGTTTACGTCACGATATGGCTCAATACACCTTATAAGGGCTATTTCCCAGTCGTTTTTCGGAGCGGGGAGTTTCCCACCTTTTCCTTTTTTGGCGTCTTGCCCATATTTAATAGATACACCCATAAACTGGTCCAGATCGACCCAGGGGCCGAATCCGCCGGTGCCGAACTGGAGTATGCAATGTTTGAACGACGACGCGAAATCGGGATGGAGATACCCTTCGCCCACAAAAAACGGCCTGTTGAGCTCGATAGAGGCCATCAGTCTGGCAAGATAGGCTTCGTGGCTGTTGGACCCATAACTCATATGAGCGTCGAAAACCGGAGTGCTCACTTTTATTCTTCTTCCAGAGCGTTTGCCCAGATAACAATTGCCAAGCTGGCCCGCAAACTCGTTCCTGTTGTCGCGCTGGGGGTTGAGTATTATAGAGGCGTCGATATGGAAATCCTCATAATCTGGTTGCTGGTCATACTCCATCATGGAGCTTGTCATCAGCCTCCCCTCCGAGCGTTGCAGGTTCTGGAAAATGGTGGTGGCTCCATGATCGGGCGTTCCTATCACCTTGTAGTTCGGATTGGTGTCCACGATGATAGCGTCGGTGGGGCACATCGCCACGCATCGCTTACAGTTACAGCAGTCCTGGTCGAGAATTCTCAGCTCCTGTTTTAAGTAAGCCCCTTGTCTTGCTGTATCTGGCAGACGGCGTTTTTTTTCATCGTAATACACGTCCACATCTTCGAACACGCCAAAAGGGCGTTTGGGCATAGTAATATTGTGGGTGCATTCGAAGACGCAGGTATAACACCAGACGCACTTATCCGGGTCCACAGTGACTTTATAAGGCCCACCCATTCGGCCGATGCCGATTTTCGGCGGACGGTCGTAAACTATTTTACGATCAACTATCTCCATCTGCTCTGCTCTGTTCATAATATGGCTATACCGGCATTGTCCCGCTGGCTGGCGTCAAGGTTTCTCCGAACGCCTCGCTTATGGCTCCTTCGTCCCCGATCTCGAAAGCCACGAGACGGCCCGGCTCGCAGTTTGTAGCCTTAAATTTTTTCTCCGTAATCCATGCGCTCTGATAGATGACTTTTTCCTCTGAGCCCCATATTACAGTCTTGCCGTCCTCGGATCTTCCCATCCACAACTGGCGAAGTCCGTCCCTGTCCCTTCCGGCGATTACTTTGGAGCCGATGATGGCGACAAAGGATGAGGGGCCGCTCATCTTGAACCTGGCGAGGACAGGATCGTTTAACAAATCGAGATATTCCTTGCGCTCCGTTTCGGTCATAACATTGAGCTCTGCGGGAAATTTCTGGCACATCACCCATTCCACCATCTGGTGGCTCATCTTTTTCTTTGTAATCAGGTTATCGACTTCCAGAAGTATCGCCTCAGAATCGGTTCCAACCATCCTTTCGACAAAGGCCGCTTCGAGCGCCTGCTTGTTCGAGGCTGACGATGAGAGGTCTCCATTGTGAATTAT
>DRJW01000214.1 GCA_011052055.1 Nitrospirota bacterium | reverse complement strand
GCAAATAAAACTTTCGTTTGGCCGGACGATCCTTGCGAATACAAGTCTCGCCCAACTAGTTTGACACTTGAGTTAACGTTGAAGTCGCCCGAATGACTTTAGGGGACCTCTAAAGTTTTTTTACAATCGGAGCGTCCTGACCGGTTCCAGTCCGTTCGAGTCCTCTTTTCCTGAAAACTGGTAAACAGCCACGGATACAATGACCAGAAGGCCCGCGATAGAAGAGCTTAAATTTGGTATCAGCCCCAAAATCGCAAACCCGTATATTAAAGCGAAAAACGGCACCAGCAGTTTGAAAGCGGCGGCGTCGGCAGACCCGAGCCTGCTCATTCCCAGATAGAATAAAAGCGCAAGAGCGCCCATTATACCTCCGGTTATCAACGCAAGCCCCGACTGCCATAAGGAATAAAACTTCAACTGGCCGCTAATTAACACGACTGCCAAAGATACAACGAAACTGATCCAGTACGACCACCGGGTCACCGCCACCGCTCCAATCTCGACCACAGGACGCTCTATGATTACGGTAATGGCGGCTATGACAACGGCGCCGGCGAGCAGGCAGGCCACTCCTTGCGCTTCTCCTCCCAGAGATCCCCTCTCAAAGCTTATCCAGACTATTCCGGCGAAACCTACCGCGAGCGCGAGCAACTGAGCCGTCTTGAATTTTTTCCGCCCAAGCGCCCAGGCCAGCAAAGCGATCATCAATACATTGGAATTTACGATTATCGACGCAAGTGACGGAGTTACAATCCTGGCCCCTTCCCAAACCAGAAACAGGGCCACAGGCGTGGCGATTCCGTTAAAAGCGATCGCGGCCATATCCTGGCGCGTCACCTTTTTCGCCGGTTTTCCCGGCCTGAAAAAAGTTATGGCCAGCGCGCAGAAAAACATCGACTGCATAACGAACATACCCATGCCCGCTTTCTGATCCACCGCCCTGACCAGGATATAGCCGGAAGCCATAAGGGCGCTGGCGAAAAATAGCGCGGCGTATGCGCCTGCTTTAGTGGACATTTGAAACCTTCATCCAAACTGGGCATCATATCACGGGTTTTAAGAGCCGTTATTTTCCATACCTCACATCAAAATTTATCTTTATTTGAAGGAGGTGAAAAATGTAAGATATACTTTATGAAATTTATAACTGTCACTGGAGGTCTTGATAATGCCGGAGCCTAAATCTTCTCAAAACGCGCCGTATGTGATGGAGCTCGAAGCGGGAACATATATATGGTGCGGTTGCGGGTTAACAAAAAACCAGCCTTTCTGCGACAACACGCACAAGGGCACAGAATATGAGAACACCCCCAACGCGGCTCTTCTATTCGAACTAGAAGAGGACAAACAGGTCGCTTTATGCGGATGCAGGCGCACCGGCAATCCGCCGTTTTGCGATGGCTCGCACACGTCCACTAAATGACCGATAGATAAAGAGCCCATCCAATAATCGAGCCGGCCTGCTACGGCTTTAGGGAACCTCTAATAATTCATTTTCTACTGCAAATGTGTAAAACCGCCTCTAGCTTCGTTGGCGTAACAAAATTGTCCTCAACGTATGTT
>DRJW01000213.1 GCA_011052055.1 Nitrospirota bacterium | reverse complement strand
GAAACCGCCGCTTTCCAGGCGTCAGATACGATAATATCCCTGATAATAGAGTCATTCTAGTTTCAGGCGCAGGCGGGCTTTTTCTTTACAAGAGGAGTGATTTATCAAAGCGGTTGAAGGCTCGAAAACCGGATTAAAATCGTCGCAGATAAAAGCTTTGGAGCGTCTTTACAGGCGCAAATCGGGCGTGGATCCGATAATAGGTTACGAGCTGGGCGTGACATTGTGCCAGATATCAAGGCAAATAGGCCGCCAGGCCGGTCTGCTTTTAGACAGGCGGGGCAGGGTGGAGCGGGTCATCATAGGGACTCCATCGGAGATTTTCATTCCCGACCTGACCAGGGCCAGGGCCGGGCCGGGCAGGCTCCGTGGCCTTCGTCTTGTGCACACTCATTTAAAAAACGAGCCGCTATCCCGTGACGACCTCACGGATCTGGCTCTTTTGCGCCTGGATATGGTTTCGGCCATCGGCGTCGCGCCCGGCGGAGAGCCGATGACCATTTATTCGGCCCATGGCAGCGCAGAAAATCAAACAGGCCCGGCCTGGGCTCTGATCGATCCGGCTCCTTTCTCTAAAACCAGTTTCAGGTTTCCAGAGTTTATTTCAGATTTAGAGTCGGAGGTCGCCAGCGGCGACAGACGGATAGTACAAAGCGGAGAAGGCAAGGCTATCCTGGCTCACATTTCAAACCTGCCTGAAATGGAGGTGACCGCCAGGATGGATGAGCTTACCGAGCTGGCCAGGACTGAGCGAATATCAGCGGTGGATCAGGTCATCTACAGGGGCGCCGCCCATCCGAAATCGCTTGTCGGCTCCGGCAGGCTTAAAGACCTGATAATACGCTCGATGTCGCAAGGCGCCGACATGATCCTTTTCGACAACGAAATGTCTCCTGCTCAGTCGCGCTGGATAGGGAAGCTGGCCGAAATTCCCGTCCTCGACCGGACACAGCTCATATTGCGTATTTTCGCGAGGAGGGCGTTTTCAAAAGAGGGGAAACTTAAAGTGGAGTTGGCGAAGCTCAAATACGAGCTTCCCAGGGTCGGGGCTAAAGACGACAGCCTCAGCAGAATCCGGGGCGGCATAGGCGTAAGAGGGCCGGGAGAGACCACGATGGAGATAACGGGCAGGCGGATAAAGGAAAGGATAAAGAAACTTTCGGACAGTCTTGAAAAACTGAGCCGGGGCAGGACACAGCGGCGCAGTCTGCGCAAACGGTCGGGCGTCCCTCATATGGCCGTGATAGGCTACACAAACGCCGGTAAGTCCACACTTCTAAACGCCATGACAAACAGCGAAGTTTTAGTGGAAGACAAGCTGTTCGCCACGCTGGACCCGGCCACAAAGCGGATGAGGTTTCCTGAAAATAGCGATGTTGTTATTTCGGATACGGTCGGTTTTATTCGCGATCTGCCGGACGAGTTGCTGGACACGTTCCGGTCAACTTTAGAAGAGCTAAACGACGCCGATCTTCTTTTGCATATTGTAGACATCTCATCGCCCGGTTTTAAACGGGAGATCGATACGGTCGAAAAAATCTTATCCAGCCTCGGTTTAGACAAGGTTCCAAGAAAACTGGTCTTTAACAAGATTGACAAGATCGACCCGGAGATGGCGGCCAATGAAGCTGTAAGGTATAACGCCACGGGTATAAGCGCCCTCACGGGGGAGGGGCTGGCCGACCTTGCGAGCGAGGCGCGAGAGGAGTTAACGCAGACAAAAGCGGGGCGCGGAGCCAAACCCGGAAAGGCGGGAGGAGCGGCCTCTGGCCCGGGCTCGCCACGGCGCCGATAAATATAAAGCGGCGCGACCTTTTGCTGTCTGGTACAGTTATCTGGAATATTAATCCGGCCAGGGAGATGGTTTGACATATTTTCGGAGACTCCTGTGTTTTACAATCGCCTCGATCATAATCACCGGATGCGCCTCTTATCCATCCTCCGATAAACCACTCGCGGATAAAAACGCCGCTCGCTCGCGCGTGTTCATAAAGGATATCAAGACTGATCTTGGCAATGAGAGGAAAATTGTCCGCATCGAAGCGAGCGCTCCTTTTAAATATATTACCTACATGCTTGAAAACCCCCGTCGGCTGGCGGTGGAGATAAGCGGGGCTTTTAGCTCTCTTCCCGCCTCCTCTATAGCGGTGGCCGATAAAATCATAAAACATATAGGCGTCCTCGATTTCAAAGAAGTGAAAACCGTCAGGGTGGAAATATGGCTGACCCGCCCGATGAAGCGCGACCTGAAGCGGGAAAACTCGGAGCTTGAAATAAGTTTTACACCCTATAAAAAGAAAAACGACCCTGCTGTACTGGCCGCGCGGTTGCTCTCGGCTCACAAGAATGTCGGCAGGCTGGAAGCCGAGATCGAAAACCTGAAGGCCAGGCATACCCGGCTACGACGCCGGCACGGTATAGACGAGAGCAGAATCGCCGATCTTACCGAACAGCTAAACACCCTGAGATCGCCGTCGAAAGCGCCCGGCTCCTCCTTCGGGGAAAGGGACAATGATAAGGACGCTATGACCATGCAAAAAAGCCAAACGGCGCCTTCGGAAAAAAGCGGTAACGATGGCGCGGTAGAAATATCCGGGATGATCGAACAATGGAGATCGGCGTGGCAAGGCCGGGACTACGAGGCCTACGCCCGATTTTACGCCGGAGTTTTTTCTCAAAAAGATATGGGGCTCGAAGACTGGCTGGCTGTCAAAGAGAAAAAATTCAGGAAAGCCAAAAATATATCTGTGGAAATCGCAAACCTCAATATCACGATAGGCGGCGGCCAGGCCACGGCGGAATTTATTCAACATTACCGCTCCGATCTGTATAATGATACGGGGGTGAAGACTCTCACGCTTGTAAAAACCGGTGAGGGCTGGAAAATTAAGTCGGAAAACTGGAGGCCCTGACAGCGCGCGGCGCGCGGCGCTTTTTATGGCTCTGCGCTGGTGAAGGCTCCGGACAGGAGGTTCTACGGTTGATCGCGTACGGTGACGGTTTTACTTACGGCATTCGCAGGCGCGTATTAGAGGCGCGTGTGGCCTTTTCAGTCAACTGGTCCAATGCTGTGATCGCGCGGACTTTTCGGTTTAAATATCCCTTTCCTGTAGAAAAAGTAGCGGCCTACTCCGGCATGGGAATGGTTTTCGCCGCGCTGTTTATGATTATCAGCTATTCGTTCCCCGCCTCCACTTCCGCCAACATCGCTCCTGCGCCGAAGTTTACCACCGCAAAACTGATAAGCCCCAAACCGTTGGGGAAACCGGAGCCTGCTGTTACGGCCAGATCCGTTGCGGCGCTTTCGCCAGGGTTGGAGCAGGCCGGAGCCGGATCATGGTCCGAGCTCGCCGATTTGCCAAAACCGTCTTTAAGCATGCCGCTACCCAAAGGTGGCGGTCTATATACTTTCGTAGTCGATAAAACCCGAAAAGAGCTTTTTGTCCTGGAGGAGAACAAGGACAACTACAAAATCATCACCAAATATAAAACTTCCCTCGGCTCTGCGTCTGGCGACAAGCAGGTGAGAGGCGACAACAAGACTCCTGAAGGACTTTATCGTATCGTCGCCGTCAAACAAAAACCGGAGTTGCCGGGACGGTACGGGCCGATGGCTTTTGTTCTTGATTACCCGAACAAAGTCGATCGAATAATGGGGAAGACCGGTGACGGCATATGGATTCATGGCTCCGGTCTGGGGGAGAAGACAGCCAAGACCGAAGGGTGCATAGAGATTAACGATAAAAATATTTTAAAACTGGCGGAGTTTGCTGAAAATGGAGCCAACGTCTATGTATTTCCTGAAAATTTCACGGTGCCAGTCGTCAACAACGCAATCCAGAAAAACATCATCGCGCCAGATACCCTCTACTCGCTCAAGGAGAAAATATACAAAGTCGCCGGGAAGTTCTGATCGCCCGATTTCGCTACGAAAGCGCTTTTTAGAGGTTCCCTAAACAGATTTTTACTGTTTCTTATTGAAAAGCTCGTCCAACTCTTTTTCGAATTTTTCACGGTCGAAATGGTTGCCGTCCATGTAGGAGCCGTTATATTCGAGCGTCGGCAAAACCCTTTTACCTCTGGCCGCGATGATGATATCGACCGCCTCCTGGTTTTCTTCGATATCAACCAGGTTATATTCTATGCCCTTTTCATCAAGAACCCGTTTTGCGGCGTGACAATCGGGGCACCAGTTGGCCGAGTAGAGTGTGAGAATACTCATAATACCTTTCCATAAAGTTATAAAATAGATTGAACCACCATGATAACAGACTGTTAAAAATACCGACCGGTCAATTACACGGTCAAGAATCCTTTACAAAGTATAAACCATCTTATACAATAGGATCAATGGAGATTATAATGAGACACAAAACAGAAAAGACAGCGGATAAAAAGAAAAAAACATCCACGAGAAGGGTGTCTGCTAATAGCGCAATAGCTGATAAATCAAGGTGTAATCACTGCGGCGGACTGCTCAGGCTCCTTCCGGGGGACGCCTCATGCATCAATTGCGGAAGGGAAGCCGATCATCAGTGCGGCGCATGCCTTTATGGACGGCAGGACGTGGTGGCATGATGTTACCAATTGATTAATTAGCCCCTCCCCGCTGGTTTTATATCCAGTCCAGGTGTTATCCTTAGTCTGGGCTATAGATTTCGATTGAAAAACCTGACGATCTCGGCCAGGGTCAGGTTGACTGGTGTGTCTATGCCGAGTTTCGCCCCCAGTTTGGCGGCCTTACCATTAAAAGTCTCGATTTCCATTTTTTTGCCCCGGCGCCTGTCGTGAAGCATCGACGGAATCACTTCTCCGCCTTTCAAGGTGATTTCAATATTCTTGTCGGCCAGCGATTCAGCAAGGTCTACACCGCTGGATCGGGCCACTTCTATCCATTCGCTCATGGCGCTCCTAACGATCTGGCGCGTTCCCTCGTAGGAGGCGACCGCTTTTGCTTCACAGTCCAGGATCGCGCATATGGCGTTAAACCCGGTGTTCCATACCATCTTCCCCCATAAATCCTGCTTTATATCGCCGGAAACGTGGCATTTCACGCCAGAGCCATTGAAAATCTGGCAGAGTTCCAAAGCCCGCTCCGACACGCCTCCTCCAGGATCGCCGATGGTTATATGGCCGAAAGCCGTATGAAGAATCACTCCAGGCTCTTTTACCCGCGACCCGATGAAGGCCACGCCGCCCATAACTTTCTCACGGCCAAATTCAGACGAGATAATCTGCTCGTTATCAACGCCGTTTTGCAGGGACAAGATCACGGTGCCACGTCCGACGGCGCTTTTGTAAAGGTCGAATGTTGAGGTTGTGTCGTACGATTTGACGCATACAAGCGCATAATCGGCCAGGCCGAAAGAGCCGGCGTTTCACCAGCCATAGCCTTTATCCTGAAATCGCCGCCGACACTTTTTATCTCCAGCCCGGCGCCAGCGATTTTTTTAAGATGCTCTCCACGAGCGATAAAAAAGATTTCATGCCCTCCCCTGGCAAGCATCGCCCCGTAATAACCACCTACTCCGCCCGCTCCCACTATGACAAATTTCATAACCGCCCGCCCTCGCCAGATTTCGCCCCGATCTGGTAAAAAACAAGTTTAACCGAAAGAATCCGCAAAATGCTTTAAAAAGATATTGACAGTGCAATATAAGGCTAATTATACTCACTCTCTTGTTCGTTTAGTTTGAATCATATTTACGATTGATGACGGGATTTTTCTGGCGTCGAGAAGTAGTTTCGACGCCAGTCTCATTTTAGACAGGTTATTTTATAAAACATGGAAGCGATAGAAGCCAGCGCCACCCTGAAGTTCGGCAGGATATCTCCGCAGAAAACAAGGTTGGTGGCAGACCTTATTCGGGGCAAAAAAGCGGACGACGCAGTGAAGATTTTGTCGTTCACACAGAAAAAGGGCGCGCGTGTTTTATTGAAAATACTGAAATCGGCCATAGCCAACGCCGAAGTGAAAAACGTGGAGGACACAGAGCTTCTTGATGTAAGCCGGGTCTGGGTGGGCCAGGGGCCGGTTACCCGGCGCTACAAGCCGAGGGCGAGGGGCCGGGCGGATGTGCTGAGGCGCCCTACGAGCCACATAACGGTGGTTGTAAAAGAAGACATCGAAGCAAAAGAGGAAGCCGCGGTCAAACTTGCGGAGCTTGAGGCGAAAAAAGCCAGAAAGAAAGCGGCAAAGAAAAAAGCCGCAGGTAAAAAACCGAAAGCCGCCGCGTCTAAAGGCGGAAAAGAAGAAAAGAAAAAAGAAGACGCCGCCGATAAAGGCAAAGCGGAGGCGAAAGATAAAAAAGCTGGGACTAAAACCAACAAAGAGCCTAAAGCCAAGGCCAAAACCAGCAAACCTGAAAAAGATAAATAAGGATAGTAATAAAAAGCATGGGACAGAAAGTTCACCCGGTTGGATTCAGGCTGGGAACTATCAAAACCTGGGATTCGAACTGGTTTGCGATCAGCTCTTACGCCGACCATCTCCATAGCGACATTGGAATCAGGAATTTCATCAAAAAAGATCTGTATCACGCAGGCATAGCCAGCATTCAGATAGAGCGCAAAGGCAACCAGGTGAAAATAAATATTTTCGCCGCCCGCCCCGGAATAATAATCGGTAAAAAAGGGCAGGAAGTGGATCGGTTGAAAGAAAGCCTGCAGAAGGCGCTCGTTGGCCGTGAAATTTTCCTCAATATAAAAGAAGTTCGCAAACCAGAGCTTAACGCACAGCTTGTGGCGGAAAACATCGCGCTCCAGCTGGTTCGCCGGATGGCTTTTCGAAGGGCCATGAAAAAAGCGGTTTCCACCACTATGAGGTTCGGCGCCAAGGGCATCAGGGTAAATTGCGGAGGGCGCCTGGCGGGAGCCGAGATCGCCCGGACAGAATGGTACCGCGAGGGCCGCGTGCCGTTGCATACCATAAGGGCGAACATAGATTATGGATTCGCCGAGGCGAACACAACATTTGGCATCATCGGCGTCAAGGTATGGATATACCTCGGCGAGACATATTTCGGGCGTGAGGCGCGCCGCCTCGAAGAGCAACGCAAATTGAGAAGCCAGCTTAAAGTAGAAGAAGCGGTCGAAGCCGCCAAGGCCGACCTTGCCCTGGAGAAAAATGAGACGGCGGCTGGTAAAAAGAGCGTGGATGACAATAACCCCAAGACTAGCTCCAAGGAATAACGCCGATGTTGATGCCGAAAAAGGTTAAATACCGAAAACGCCAGAAAGGCCGTTGCAAAGGTACGGCATGGCGTGGCTCGAAGATAAGCTTTGGCCGCTACGCCTTGCAGGTTCTGGAGTCGGGATGGATTACCGACAGGCAGATAGAATCGGCCCGTATCGCCATCACCCGCCATGTCAAGCGCGGCGGGCAGGTCTGGATACGTATTTTCCCGGACAAGCCGATCACCAAGAAACCTGCTGAAGTGAGAATGGGTAAAGGCAAAGGCTCGCCGGAGCAGTGGGTGGCCCGTGTGAAACGTGGCAGGGTGCTTTTCGAGCTGGATGGAGTCGAGCCGGATGTGGCCAAAGAAGCGATGCGGCTCGCCTCGTACAAGCTTCCGATGGCTACCCGGTATCTTAACAAAGACGAGAGGAGTTTCGCGCTGTGAAGTTCTCGGAAATAACCGAACTGACGGAAGACGAGTTGAAGCTGAAAGTGGCCGATATTAAAGAGAGCTACATGAAGCTCAGGTTCCAGCACGCCACAGGCCAGCTCGACAGCACCGCAAAGCTAAGGCAGGCCAGGCGCGACATAGCCAGAATCAACACCACTTTTAGCCAGCGCCGCAAGGAGGCTTTGAAAACAGATGACAAGCAGGAAAAATAATGATGGCTGAAAAAACTCTGAAAAAACCGAAAAGCCGCACAGGCGTGGTAGTTAGCGACAAAATGGACAAGACAGCCGTTGTGAGCGTTGAGCGCAGATCGCCCCACCCGGTTTTTAAAAAGATAATAACAACCAGCAAGCGATATTATGTGCATGACGAAAACAACCAGCTTCATATCGGCGACCGGGTCAAGATTGTCGAGGGAAGGCCCCTTAGCAAGCTTAAGAGGTGGAGGCTTGGTGAATTGCTGGAAAAGGCCCAGGAATAAAGGATGGAGGCGGTTTAGATGATACAGCTATTGTCCGTCCTTGGCGTTGCGGATAACTCCGGCGCTAAAAGGGTGCGTTGCATTAAAGTGATGGGAGGCGGCCACAGGCGCTACGCGACCATAGGCGATATGATTAAAGTCTCCGTTATAGAGGCTATCCCCAATTCGGCGATAAAAAAAGGAACGGTGAAAACCGCCGTGGTTGTCCGGGTGAAAAAAGAGATAAGAAGGTCCAACGGGACTTATATAAAATTCGATGAGAATTCGGCTGTGCTTTTAAGCGACACCAAAGAAGTGATCGGCACACGCATATTCGGCCCGGTGGCCCGCGAGTTGCGCGCGAAAAAGTTCATGAAAATCATCTCCCTCGCCCCGGAGGTTTTATGATGAGCGGAGCTACAAGGCGTAAAATGCGGATTAAAAAGGGAGATATCGTCATAGTCACAGCCGGCGCCGAAAAAGGGAAAAGGGGCAAAGTGATCGAGGCCATTCCGTCAGAAGGGCGGGTGTTGATAGAAAAAGTAAACATCATCAAACGCCATCAGCGCCCCACCCAGCAACAGCGTCAGGGCGGCATAATAGAGCGGGAAGGGAAACTGAGCGCGAGCAACGTCCAGATTTTCTGTTCCAAATGTGACAGAGCTGTCAAGATGGGCGTTAAAAAACTGAAAGATGGCAAAAAAGTAAGAATCTGCCGGAAATGCGGCGATATGCTTGATTTAGGGTGAGCTAAGATTATGGCTACAGCGTTAAAAGGAAAATACAGAAAAGAGGTCGGCCCGGCCCTTATGGGTGAGTTCGGGTATAAAAACGTCATGCAGATCCCCAGGCTTGAGAAGATCGTGCTCAACATGGGGCTTGGCGCCGCAATCCAGGACGCCAAGCTTATAGACGCCGGAGTATATTCCCTCACCCGTATTTCAGGGCAGAAACCGGTGGTGACCAAATCCAAAAAAGCCATCAGCAATTTTAAACTGCGCGAAGGTATGAGCGTGGGAGTGATGGTGACGATCCGGGGAGACCGTATGTTCCAGTTTCTCGAAAGGTTTATCACCGCCGCCATACCCCGCATCAGGGATTTTAAAGGTGTGTCGGGCAAGGCTTTCGACGGGCACGGGAACTATACCCTGGGAATAAAAGAGCAACTTATTTTCCCTGAGATAGATTACGACAAGGTCGGAGCGGTAAAAGGGCTGAACGTCTCCATTATCACAACCGCCAAAACGGACGCCGAAGCGAAAAGCCTTCTCAAAAATCTTGGAATTCCGTTCAGAAACTGACAGGAGATCTGATGGCCAGAAAAGCGATGATCGCAAAACAAAAGCGCAAGCCCAAATTCAAGGCGCGCGCCTATAACCGTTGCAGAACCTGCGGCAGGTCGAGAGCTTTTTTAAGGAAGTTCGGCATGTGCAGGCAGTGTTTCCGCAAATTCGCGCTGGAAGGGAAGATCCCCGGCGTCACAAAAAGTAGCTGGTAGTAAAAGAGGCGATTAAAATGTCTATGACCGATCCTATAGCCGACATGTTGACAAGGATACGTAATGCGATCATGGCCCGCCATGACAAGCTTGTTTTTCCCGCGTCGAAAATAAAGGCGGAGATAGCGGCGCTTTTGGCGCAAGAAGGCTATGTTGAAAACTTCAAGATAATCAGGGATAAAAAACAGGGACGCATAAGAATAAGGCTTAAATATAAAGGAGACTCCTCTGCTATCAGAGGCTTGAAAAGGGTTTCGCGCCCCGGTCTTCGGGTTTACGCCAAAGCAGGCGAGATACCCTCCGTTCTAAGCGGAACCGGATCGGCGATCTTGTCTACTAACAAAGGAATATTGAGCGACGTCGAAGCGCGCGAAGCCAATGTGGGCGGAGAGGTGCTTTGCTATGTATGGTGATATTTTGCCGGGCGTAAATTAAATGTCTCGCATAGGAAGAAAGCCGATAGATATCCCGCAGGGAGTGGATGTGAAGGTCGCCGGATCTGCCGTTACGGCCAAAGGCAAGCTTGGCCAGTTGCAAAAAAGCTTTGACGCCGGTATGAAAATAACCGTTGAAGAGGGTAAAATTCTGGTTGAAAGAGCGGACGACAGCAGAAGCAACAGGTCGCTTCACGGTCTTACGCGGTCATTGATCTCCAATATGGTTACCGGCGTGAGCAAAGGTTTTTTCAAGACTTTACTGATCGAAGGTGTGGGATATAAAGTGATGGCTAAAGGAGCCGGGCTGGAATTCGCGCTGGGCTACTCGCACGCGATAAAACTGAATCCGCCCGACGGCATCAGTTTTAAAACCCCCAAGCCGACGGAGCTTACAATAGAAGGCGTTGACAAACAGCTTGTCGGACAGGTCGCCGCCGATATAAGAAAGCTCAGGAAACCGGAGCCGTACAAAGGAAAAGGCATCCGTTACAGCGGCGAGAGAATCCGGCGCAAGGCCGGTAAAACCGCAGTTAAGTAAAAGGACGGACGAATGGATAAAGTTTTAGATTTAAGACGGCGGCTCAAAGCCAGGAAATTCAGGATACGCAAAAAAGTGCGCGGCGTCGCAGAGCGGCCCAGGGTAAGCGTCTATTTCAGCAACAAGAACATTTTCGCCCAGATCATAGATGATGGCTCCGGACGAACTCTTTTCTCATTGTCAACACTGGGAAAAAAAGCGGTCGCCAAAGGCAAAAACCGGGAGACCGCAAAACAGGTCGGCGCTGATCTGGCGGAGAAGGCGAAAGCGGCAGGTATAACCAGCATGGTATTTGACAGGAACGGACGCAGGTATCACGGCAAAGTCAAAGATTTCGCCGAAGCGATACGAGAAAAGGGAATTTTGATGTGAATAAAGGCAGAGAGAGAAAAAAAGACAATTTCGGCAGATCGACCGACGGTTTTGAAAGAGAGATCGTAGACAAAGTAATCTATATAAACCGCGTGGCCAAAGTTGTCAAAGGCGGCCGGAGGTTCTCATTTTCCGCGCTTGTGGTAGTGGGCGACAAGGACGGGAAAGTCGGGCTTGGCACCGGCAAAGCCAACGAAGTCCCGGAGGCGATACGCAAAGCCATGGCCAACGCGCAAAAACAGATGACGAAGATGTTTATAAAAGACGGCACGATCCCGTACCAGGTGATCGGCCATTTCGGCGCAGGGAAAGTTTTGTTAAAACCAGCGTCCAGAGGAACCGGCGTGATAGCCGGAGGAGCGGTCAGAGCCATTCTTGAAGTGGTGGGGATACGCGACATTCTGACTAAATCATTAGGAACATCGAACCAGGTAAATATGGCCAGGGCGACCATTGAAGGCCTGGAGCAGTTACAAAACCCGATCACCATCAAAGAGTCACGCAGGCCTTCCGAGTCACAACGACTCTCCGAGTCACAACGACTCTCCTCTGAATCATAATCGGAGGAGAAAATGAAACTACATACCTTAGAGTCCTCCGAAGGATCACGCAAAGGACGAAAAATCGTAGGCCGAGGGCACGGCTCCGGCCTCGGAAAAACGTGTGGCCGAGGTCACAAAGGACAAAAATCGAGATCCGGCGGCGGCAAGCCCGCGCGTAATTTCGAAGGAGGCCAGATGCCTCTTGAGAGACGCTTGCCAAAACGCGGCTTCACCAACGTTTTCAAAAAAGAATACGAAGTTCTAAACCTCGACACACTGGTCAAGCTCGACCTCAAAGGCGATATCACACCAGAGACGCTGGCCGAAAGAGGAGTCATCCATCCCAAACGCCCTTTGAAAATTCTGGGCCGCGGCCAACTTGACACACCGCTGAATATAAGCGCGGCGAAGTTTTCCAAAACCGCTATGGAGAAGATTAAGAAAGCAGGCGGCAAAGCGGTGGTGATCTGACGTGGCCACCGAGGGTATCGGCGCGATTTTTAAAATCCCGGAGCTGAAAAACCGTATTTTCTTCACGCTGGCCATGCTGGCGGTTTTCAGAGTTGGCTCCCATATACCCACACCAGGCGTAAACACCGAAGTTCTGGCCGAGTTTTTCCAGAATCTCGCCGGAACGATGTTCCAGATGTTCGATATGTTCACCGGCTCCAACTTTTCCCAGGCGACAATTTTCGCCCTGGGAATAATGCCTTACATCAGCTCCTCGATTATCCTGCAACTGCTCACAGTGGTGGTTCCCCATCTTGAGAAACTCAAAAAAGAAGGCGAGCAAGGACAAAAGAAAATAACACAGTATACCCGCTACGGAACAGTGGCGCTGGCCGCGATACAAGGAATGGGAATAAGCTTCTGGCTTGAATCGCTCCAGTCGCCGGGCGGACAGCTAGCCGTCTCGGCGCCCGGATGGGGTTTCAGGCTGGTTACGATCATAACTTTGGCGGCGGGCACAGCCTTTTTGATGTGGCTCGGCGAGCAGATAACAGAGCGGGGAATCGGAAACGGCATTTCCCTGATAATCTTCGCCGGTATAGTGGCCGATATGCCCACAGCCATTTTGCAAACGGTTCAACTGATCGGAATCGGCCAGCTTAACGCCGTTTTGATGGTGGCTCTTCTTGCGATGATGATTATTGTCATAGCTTCGATAGTTTTCATGGAGTCGAGCCAGCGAAGATTGACGATACACCACGCCAAGCGCCAGGTGGGGCGCAAACAGTACGCCGGAACCCAGACCCACCTGCCGCTCAAAGTGAACACTTCCGGCGTCATCCCGCCGATATTCGCGTCGTCAATAATAATGTTCCCCACCACTCTGGCCAATTTCGTAAATCCCGAAAGTTTTCCGTGGATCACCTATATCACCGATCATCTGCGCCCCGGAAACTTCAGCTACGAAGTTATATACGTGGTGGCGATATTCTTTTTCTGCTTTTTTTACACTGCGATTATTTTCAACCCATCCGATGTGGCGGACAATCTGAAGAAACAGGGCGGATTCATACCCGGAATACGTCCCGGCCATCCCACAGCCGAGTATATCGACCGGGTGCTCTCCAGGATTACGTTCACCGGAGCTTGCTATCTTTCGATAGTCTGTATAATCCCCGACGTTCTCATATCATCCCTTAGCGTTCCATTCTATTTTGGCGGGACGGGGCTCCTTATAGTTGTAGGAGTCGGGATGGATCTCATGTCTCAGATCGAATCCCATCTTGTCATGAGGCACTATGAAGGATTCGTTAAAAAAGGCTCTTTGAGAAGCCGCAGATAAAAACAAAGGATAAAGGTTATGAAGATAATTTTGCTCGGCCCCCCGGGCGCCGGAAAAGGGACGCAGGCCAAAATAATAACCGGCAAGTTCGCCATTCCGCAGATTTCCACCGGAGATATTCTGCGCAAGGCCGTTAAAGATCAGACAGAGATGGGCAAACGCGCGAAATCTTTCATGGATTCCGGCGGTCTTGTGCCGGACGAAGTTGTAATCGGCATCATAAACGAGCGAATTACCGAGCCTGACTGCTCCAAAGGCTATATTCTCGATGGGTTTCCACGCACTCTGATCCAGGCGGAAGCCCTTACCGAGGCGTTAACCGCTCTGGGTGGAGACATCGACTTCGTAATAGACCTCAAGGCGGACGCGGAAACGCTCTCCCGGCGGCTTAGCGGGCGCAGAGTGTGCCGCGAATGCGGCCAGATGTTTCATGTTGAGTTTAATCCATCGAAGATAGACGGCAAATGCGATAAATGCGGCGGTGAGCTTTATCAGCGCGACGACGATAAAGAAGAGACTGTCTTAAAACGCTTCGAAGTGTATGACACACAGGCCAGGGCGCTGGAGTCTTATTACTCTACTTCCGGCAGGTATAAACCAGTAGATGGAAACGCTTCTATGGAAGATGTGAGCCAGAAGGTTTTAGACATCCTGGGTGGTTAATGGCGATAAACTACCGGTCCGAAGAGGAAATAGAAAAAATCCGCAAAGCCAACGCCATAGTAGTGGCCGCCCACAAGAGGCTGGAAGAAATTTTAAAGCCTGGTATTTCCACGAAACAGCTCGACCGGGAAGCGGAAACCGTTATCCTCGATCTTGGAGGAAGGCCCTCGTTCAAAGGATACAGGGGGTTTCCCAACACTCTATGCGTGGCGCTCAACAACCAGGTGGTTCATGGAATTCCTGACAAAACAGTGTTGAAAAGCGGCGACATAATTGGACTAGACCTGGGCGCCGAGCGCGAAGGCTATTATGGAGACGCCGCCCAGACACTGCCTGTCGGAGAAATAAACGAAGAGGCGTTAAAGCTTATCGAAGTAACAAAAGAAGCATTGATGAAAGGGATAGAAAAAATGAAGCCAAAAGCGCATCTATCCGACATTTCACACGCCATACAACAATTCGCCGAGGAGAACGGCTACCAGGTGGTCAGGGCCTTCGTCGGTCACGGGATCGGCTCAAAGCCCCACGAAGATCCTCAAGTCCCCAATTTCGGCCCTCCCGGAAGAGGTCCCGTTTTACGCGAGGGGATGGTGCTGGCCATAGAGCCGATGGTCAATATCGGCGGCTCGGACGTGGAAGTTCTGGACGACCAATGGACCGTCAGGACGGCTGACGGGACTCTTTCAGCCCATTTTGAGCATTCAGTAGCTGTTGTGGAGGATGGTTTTTCGATATTAAGCGAATTTTAGCGGTTTTCTCTTGGTATTTTATCCGATTCTGATACAATCAAGGGCTTTCGCATTAGCTGTCGCCAGCTGGTATTTATTTATTGGAAAGATTGGAAAGTTTACAAAATGAAGGTCAGAGCGTCTGTAAAGCCGATATGCGATAAGTGTAAAGTGATAAAGAGAAGTGGCGTGGTTCGGGTTGTCTGCCCGAATCCGAAGCATAAGCAGCGCCAGGGCTGACAATATTCAGGACTGAGGATTATTTTATGGCCCGTATAGCAGGAGTTGATATCCCAAACGGAAAAAGAATTGAGGTAGCTCTCACATATGTTTTCGGGATTGGGCCTGCCCTGTCCAAGAGGATTTTGAAAGAATCATCGGTGAACCCGGACATCCGGGTCAAAGACCTTACCGATTCAGATATTACGCATCTAAGAAACGTAATTGAGAAGCAGTATCAGGTGGAGGGCGATTTAAGGCGCGAAATTCAGTTTTCCATAAAACGCCTTATGGATATCGGCTGTTACCGGGGTCTGAGGCATCGAAAAAGACTGCCGGTGAAAGGCCAGAGAACGCGGACCAACGCAAGAACCCGCAAAGGCCCCAGCAAAACCGCAGGATCGGGCCGAAGAAAAGAGCTTAAAAAGTAACTTTCAGAAAATCGTTCTAACAGATAAAGCGTTTATACTTAAAGGTAGACTAAATGGTAGAGAAAAAGTCAGGCAAGCCGTCAACGTCCAAGAAGAAAGACAAAAAAGTCAGCGCCAGTGGTGTAGCGCACGTAAGATCGACTTTTAACAACACGATAATAACGATTACCGATCTTTCGGGTAACACAGTGGCATGGTCGTCCGCCGGCAATCAAGGGCTTAAAGGCTCACGCAAGAGCACCCCGTTCGCCGCCCAGATAGCCGCAGAAGCGGCCGCTAAAAAAGCGGTGGATATGGGGATGAGAAAAGTTGAGGTTTTTGTAAAAGGGCCGGGAGCGGGCCGGGAAGCGGCGGTTCGGGCGTTGCAGGCGGCTGGTCTTGACGTTGAGGTAATCCGGGACGTAACCCCAATTCCTCACAACGGATGCAGACCCTCCAAAAGGCGGCGCGTATGAGCGAAATTAAACTGAATATGGAGGAGATGTAACTTG
>DRJW01000212.1 GCA_011052055.1 Nitrospirota bacterium | reverse complement strand
GCGCTTATGTAAATTTCCGCTCCAGTCATTACGACTGCGCCAGTCATTATGACTGGCGCAGGATCTGTGGTCACGCAGGGGCGCGACTCTCACCTATGGAACCCCCTCGGCTCTACGAGCCACTCCCCCTCGTAAAGGGGGAGAAATCTTCTTGTTCTCCTTGCCGAAGATGCGCTCACACAAAACCTTCATATAACGGGGCGCGTTCTATAGCCATCATTTTCCCCTCCTTTCTGAGGAGGGGGCAGGGGGTGGCGCATAAGATCATCCTCTCCTGCGCCGGCTCCCTTGTCTTTTACGTTTTTCCGGTTTATTCCCCGTCCTGTCTCCACCATAACTTCTCGCCGGAGCGGAAGGCGCAGACGCTTCCACCGGCCCGACTGAGCCATAGAGGCTCTCCTGGTAAAAATCATCGAGCAACATGGCGATCACCTCCCACTCGTCCTCGCATTGCCCCAGGCTTCTGGCGAGCGGTATGAACCTCCTCATCCGTTCAGTCTGCAGGCTATCCTTACTGCGCAGTTTCGCTTCGAGAAGCGCTATCACCCGCTCGGACACGATCCCCTCCACATCTTCGTCGCTCGGCAGGGGCCGCTCCTGCACGTCGATTTTAAAACGTTTGGCTATACGCTGAAGCTCGGTCTGCTCTATTCCGGCCACCAGCGATATCGCCTCGCCCGACGCGCCCGCCCGCCCCGTGCGCCCCGCCCTGTGGATATAAGCTTCCGGGTCTTCGGGCGGCTCATACAAGATTACGTGGGACAAATCAGGAATATCGATGCCCCTCGCCGCGACATCGGTGGCCACAAGAAACCGCAGAGCCCCCTTCCTGACTCTGGCCAGCACATTCTCCCGCGCCGACTGCGACAGGTCGGAGCTTAACTCGTCCGCGTCGTAGCCGAAACGCCGAAGAACCACGGCGACGTAATGGGCCATAGCCTTTGTGTTTGTAAAAATAATCGCCGACGCCGGGTTTTCTATCTCGATGATCCGCACCAGGCATCTGTCTTTTTCCATGGCGGGCACGACATAAAAAACATGCTCCGTATCCACCACATGCACCTGGTCGTGACTCAGGCTGAGGATTTCAGGATTTCGCAAAAACTCCCCGGCCAGCCGCATGACATGGGGCGGAAAAGTGGCCGAAAACATATAGCAGTTTATCTCGCGGGCGGGGAGAAACCTTTGCACCCGCTTCATGTCGGGATAAAACCCCATCGACAACATCCGGTCGGCCTCATCGAAGACCAGGATTTTCAGACTGTCGAGCGAAAGGGATCGCTTCAGAAGATGATCCAGAACCCGGCCCGGCGTGCCCACCACAATATGCGCGCCTTTCTTGAAACCTTCTATCTGCGGGCCGTAACCGACACCTCCGTAAACAGGAACCGTCCGTATGCCTTTGGAGCTCCCCAGAACCTCCGCCTCGTGGGCGACCTGTTTTGCAAGCTCTCGTGTCGGCACAAGAACCAGCGCCTGGCACTCGGCCAGCCCAGGGTCTATTCTCTCGACTATGGGAAGCGCGAACGCTCCCGTCTTGCCGCTCCCGGTGCGCGACTGGATCATCAGATCACGCTTTGCCATAATGTAAGGGATCGCTTTGGCCTGCACCGGCATGAGACTTGTCCACCCAAGCTTGCCCGCCGCCTCGCGCAGGCTCTCCGGCAAATCATCCAGTGTCATTTCAGGGAGAGAGTTGACCGGCTCCATAACCGTATGATCTTCTTTATATCCTCTATTTGCGCTATTCATTTTTTGATATTAACCTTTCGTTACTTCTTCTGATAAATGCTCTTTTAGCCGCCCGATGGCCTTATCGACCCCTATGAGCGCCACAAAACTTCCTATTTTCGGCCCGGATGACTGTTTTAAAAATAGACGGTACAAAGTCTTGAACCATTCCTTCATGGCCACGTCGTGGTTTTTACCCGCCTTAAACGCCAGGGTTTGCGCCTCATCGGCCAATAACTCACGGCCCGATCCGGCATATTTCTCAAGCCCGGCCAGAAAATCTCTTAAAGCCCCGTCATGCTCGCGTCCAGCTTGCTCTTCGACTTTGTTGGGCAGATAATATTCGCGGTAATAAGTTATCACATCATCGATAAGCTCGTCGAAATACTCGATATTATCCTTTATCTCAGGCTGGTACTTTATCAAAAATTGCCTGACAATCTCATGGTCGGTGACCGCAAGGGCCAGCACAAGGTTATAAATTAAAGAATAGGTGATTATGTTTTCTCCATGCGCCGCCGTGGCGTGGGCGCCTTTGGAAAGACGTTTTACAAAATGAGCCGGTGAGTCGACGACCGTCTCGCCGCTTTTGGCCACAAGCTCAAGGTACCCGTCGATGATCTTCGGCAAAAGTGGCAGTCCCATTTTTTTCGACTGTTGCGGTTTTAAAAACATGAAGTATAAAAGAGAGTCTACCGGCCCGTATTTAAGCCACTGGTCTATGGAAACGCCATTGCCTATCTTTTTCGATATCTTCCGCCCGGTCTCGTCTAAAAACAGCTCATATTTAAAAAGCTCCGGAGCCCTGGCGCCTATCTCCTTTGCAATTTTTTTCGACAGCCGCG
>DRJW01000211.1 GCA_011052055.1 Nitrospirota bacterium | reverse complement strand
TTTTTCACCGGTTGACACTACGAAAATCATGTCGCCGTCGTAAGGGGTATGGGACGGATAGACCGACCGGGCTAATCCGTCATGGGCCATCACCGCCACCCGTTTGGCCTCCGCTTTTGTGAGGCGCGCGTCGGTTATGACCACGCCTATGGCTGTCGCTCCGAAAGATGGAGGTGGGGGATTCGATTCCAGATAACTTAAAAACTCTCCAGTCTCCGCCCTGGGCCCGGCCACAACCTTGCCGGTCTTGGGATCGACAACCTGGCCGTAACAGTTAGCGACCATAAGCGCGCCTATGTTCACATCGCTATCAACTTTCATGCTCAAAGAGGCCAGCCCCCCCGGCGCGCTTTGATCCATTCCCATATATTTCCCCACCGTCGCCCCGGCGCCGGCGCCAACGGGGCCTTGTGTATCTGAAGGATTTTCAGCGTCCACGCAGGCTGAAAACCCCTGCTGTGGCCCCGGACGGGTTGAGCCGTCGCCTGTCAAAAGATCAAAGATAACGGCTGTGGGAACGATGGGCACAACCTTGTCAGCGATCTTAAAACCGCGCCCTTTCTCTTCGAGGTATTGCCTTACGCCGGATGAGGCTGATAATCCATAGGCGGAGCCACCGGTGAGAACAATGGCGTCGACCCCTTCAACCGTATTGGCGGGATCAAGCAGAGCGGTTTCCTGGGAGCCGGGCGCCCCTCCGGCCAAGTGAACCGAGGCCGGGCATGAGCGATTGAGCATGACGACTGTACAACCGGTTCTGGCCGCCCGATCATGCCAATGCCCCACACTTACCCCTTCCAGATCGGAAAGGCGGGATGAGGCGTGAGGATTTGCCACTATATCTCAGATAAATTCAATTATAAGAAGCGCCACGTCGTCGTCATTGCTCCTGCCACCGGAAAAATCATTCACGCTCTTGACAAGGTGATCCAGCAGTTCATTCGACTCCATAGCAAAACTCGATTCCAACTCTTTAACCAGTCGATTGATGCCATACATCTTGTCGTTAAAATCAACAGCTTCGATGAGTCCGTCGGAATACGCGACCAACCTGTCACCCGGATTTATCTCTATCTCCGATTGCTTGACCGTAATTTTGCCGAACATCGCTATCATGTCCCCTTCCGCGTCGAGTTTTTCCACGATTTTGCTCTGTTTACGCAACAAGAACGGGTAGGGGTGGCCCGCGCGCACATATGAAAGTTTTCTTTCGTTAAGGTCTGCGATGGCGAGAAACATTGTGAAGTAGCGCTCTTCGGGAATCATCCCGATAATCCTTTTGTTAAGCAGGTGGGCCAGTTTGACCGGAGTGGCGGCGCCGTCTATGCTCGATATCATTATTGTTTTGATCATCGACATTATTAGCGCCGCCGAGGCCCCGTGGCCGGAGACATCCGCCACCAGCGCGCCCACCTTGCCATCTCCATAATCTATGACATCGTAGTAATCGCCTCCCAGCGAAGAGGTAGCCTCGTAGTGGGCGCACACTTTTATTTTGTCTGGATAGGGAAACTTTACGGGGAGCAATGTTTTTTGCACATATTGCGCCGTGGACAGATCCTCCTCCATCATTTTGTGAGCGTTCGCCACTTGATCGTACAAGGTTTTCATTCTCAACATCGACCCCACGCGAGCCATCAGTTCGGTTTCGTTAAACGGTTTGGCTATATACTCATCGGCCCCCGACTGAAGGGCTTCCACCACATCCTGCACCTCTTTTTTCTTTGCTGTAAGCAGTATTATCGGCACATGACGGGTCATCTCCATATTCTTAAGACGGCTTGCGGCTTCCATACCGTCCATATCCGGCATCATAAGGTCCAGCAAAATAAGGTCCACAGGGTTTTCTTCCGCCAGCTCCAGCGCCTCTTTTCCGTTCAAGGCCGTATACACCTGATGACCGTGGCTTTCCAAGATCATTTTGAGCAGAAAAATGTTGTCCTCAACGTCGTCTACTGCAAGTATCTTCGCCATCGCGCGTTTCCCTTAATTTTTCTAAAGCTACATCCTACACTATCTTCGCCCACGTTTAATCTGATATGTCATTACCGCCCGGTTATGCTCTTTTAAAGTTTTTGAGAAATGATGCTCTCCATTGTTCTTTGAAACAAAATAAAGGTAATTTTCTTTAAAGGGACGCCACGCCGCGTCGATGGAGGCGAGCCCTGGATTGGCTATGGGCCCCGGAGGAAGCCCTTTGTGGATGTATGTATTATACGGCGAGTCATACTTCATATCTTTTTTATGAAGGTTACCGTCGAAATAAGGTAGCGCGTATATCACTGTGGGGTCTGACTGCAACAGCATTCCTTTTCTCAGCCTGTTGGTAAACACCGAGCTTATCAACTTGCGCTCGGCGTCAACACCGGTCTCCTTTTCAATTATCGACGCAAGGGTGACGATGCGGTGAAGCTCATCAGGATCGCTCATGGCGCCGCCTGGCAAAATCGACGACGCCTGCCTGTAAAACTCGTTTACCATCGTTTTTATCACTTCTCTTGCGCTGACGCCTTTGCGAAAGTGATATGTTTCAGGAAAAAGATACCCTTCCAGGGATTTGGACGGAATCTTGCGCTGTTGCTTTTTTGGATATATTAAAAGCGCGGCTTTAAATTCCTCCGCGCTTACGACGCCGGCTTTTTCCAGCGTCTCTCCAGTTGCGCCCACCGTGAGCCCTTCCGGGATCGTAACACGATGCAAGACCGTCCCTCCCCCGGCAAGGCGAAGGACGGCCTCCCTGATGGAAATATTGCGGGGAAGACTAAATTCACCTGCCCGGATGACGTTTTTTATTCCTTTAAGGCGGGCCTCGATCTCGAACAGAGCCGGGCTGGATATCACCCCCGCTTTAAAAAGCTTTTTAGATACTGCCCGCGCCGAGGCGCCCGGCGCAATTTCCACTATTACAGAGCCCTTGCCGCCGTTAGGCCTTGTGAGGGCGTTATTTAATAAAAAACCGGAGCCGGACACGGCGACCAGGGTCAGGGCGCCGATTAGCTTTTTCATCAGTAAAATTACAGCCCCGGCGTTTTACCGGAGGCGAGCCAGCTTGAAAGAATCAGCTGGGCGGCTACCTGATCCACGATTTGTTTTCTTTTTTTGCGTGAGGCCCCGGTTTCAACCAGCGCCTCCTCCGCCTCAACGGTGGTAAGCCGCTCGTCCCACAAAATTACTTTCGCTTTAACATCCCGCTCAAGCTTGCGGGCGATGCTCTCGCACGCGATAGCTCTTTTTCCTTTGCTCCCGTTCATGTTGATCGGGTGGCCTATTATTATCGTGTCGATCTCGTATTTCTCCATCAGCTCGCGAACCCGCGCAAGCTCCGATTTATATCCGGTCGTAGCGTGGACACCCACCGCCTGCGCGGTGATGTTCAGATCGTCGGTGATCGCGGCTCCTGTCCGCTTTGTCCCTATGTCGAGCGCGAGGGCGCGTCCCATCTTCAGGCCTGTTACCGTGTAACGCGCGCGATGGAGGCGTATAGTATATCGGTCATTTTTCTGATCTGCCTGAGGCTGGCCGAGGGGGCAGGATAGAGAGCCATCACGTTTCCAAGGGGCCGGACTATCAAACCACGCGCTTTGGCCTCCATCGCCGTCTTGACCCCCACCCTATCCTCCCACGGATATTCTTCTTTAGTCTCCCTGTTTTTGACAAGCTCCACACCGGCGATAAGACCGCGCAACCGGACATCACCTACGTTGCCGATATCGTGGAGCTTTGCCAGCATGCCGGAAAGCTCTGCGCTTTTTTCCTGTACCGCAGATACCATGCCTTCCTCTTCCATAATACGTATGCTCTCCAGCGCGGCGGCGCATCCGAGCTGGTTGGCGGTGTATGTGTGTCCGTGGAAAAATGTTTTCATCTCCTCATACTCGCCCAAAAAAGCGTCGAAAATTTTCCCGGTGGCCATTGTCACGGCGAACGGTAGCGTTCCGCTGGTGATCGTTTTGGAAAGAGTCATCATATCCGGCGCCACATCCTCATGATCGCAGGCGAACATTCTGCCGGTTCTCCCGAACCCGACGGCGACTTCGTCGGCGATAAATAAAACCCCGTGGCTTTTGCATATCTCATAAGCCCGGCGAAGGTATCCTTGCGGCGCGGTGATGATTCCTGCGGGACACTGGACAAGCGGCTCTATTATCATCGCCGCGAACCGGCCCTCCTGCTTTTTTAAAGCGGTGTCTATAAGCTCGGCGCAGGCCAAGGCGCATTCCGGGTGTTTTTTGCCGATAGGGCATCGGTAACAGTAGGGCGCGGGGACGAATTCGGTTTCAAAAAGCATCTCGTTAAACGTGGAATGATACAGGTCTATCCCTCCCACCGACACTGCTCCTATGGTGTCGCCATGATAAGCGTTTTTGACCGCAAGAAACCTGTTACGCTTTGTCTCCGGCTCCACTTGCCGCCAGTATTGAAAGCTCATTTTAAGCGCCACCTCCACCGCCGTGGAGCCGTTGTCGGAAAAAAATGTTCTCTCAAGGCCTTCAGGCGTAAGCTCGGCCAGCTTTTCGGCAAGGTCTATCGCCGGAACGTTCGACAGCCCTAAAAATGTGGAGTGGGAGATTTTATTTAACTGCCTTTTAACCGCGTTGTTGACTTTAATGTTGCGGTGGCCGTGCGCGTTGCACCAGTAGCTCGAATGTCCGTCGAGGAACTCGTTTCCGCTAATATCTCTTAACGTCACCCCGTCGCCCGATTCGATCACCGTCACGGAGCTTTCTTGCCATTGCTTCATCTGGGTAAAAGGGTGCCACGTATATTTTTTGTCCCGCTCCTCATACGATTTCTGGCGCGGCACAGCCCTTGCCGGGGAATAATAATCCACTCCTTTTATAACCGCCTCAACATCCACATTCTCCCGGATTACCCGAATGACTGTTTTCTCTTCAATGCTCTCGATAAAAGGGGTCAACCCTAAAACTGCGGCGCCGCCGGTTTTTTCTATCAGATCAAAATCCGGCTGCGGGAATTCGCGCTTTCGCCACTGGTTAAAGACTATCCCGACAGTCTCAAGCCCCATAATGTCCGCCGCGCCTACTGTCATCAGGGTGTGATTGATGCAACCGAGATAAGGGTGGGAGACGATAAGAGCAGGCAGGCTCATCATCCGGGCCAGATCGCCCATGAACTTGTCTTCGGTAAGCGGGGCGTAAAGCCCTCCGGCGCCTTCCACTATTACTATGTCATGAAGTTTTGACAGTTCTGCAAAAGCCCCCATAATTTTATCCAGATCGATTTCCACGCCGTCTGCTTTGGCAGAATGATAGGGGGATACCGGCTTTTCAAACAGGTACGGAGATACTATATCTGGCGGATCGGAGACTTTCGCCATTTTTAAAAGAAACTGGGCGTCCTCGGAGACAAGCTCGCCGCCGCTTATCACCGCCCCGGAGGTCGCCGGTTTCATAACGCCAACGTCATAACCTTCCTCGCGCAATATGGCGGCCAGACCTCCTGCTATCACGGTCTTTCCCACCTCGGTGTCGGAGCCTGTTATAAAAAGACCTTTAGCCATTTTAAACCCGCGCGGCGTCGAACATGATCAGATCGTAAGTGGCGCTAACACCGCCGCCGCCACCGTTGACGGCAAATTTTTCGTGGTACGCACTCGTAAGTTTTTTCATTACAGACCGCCTGCCAAGACCCAGATGCGAAAGCCCCTGGCT
>DRJW01000210.1 GCA_011052055.1 Nitrospirota bacterium | reverse complement strand
GCTGATCGCGGAGTTGATAAGCGCTTCTGTATAAATTTCCGATCCGGGAAACCTTGTGGTGACAATATTGAAATAACGCTGTGCGTCTCTGTGCCTCCCTGTTTCAAACAACGACATGCCTACTTTAAAGTAGGCGTTATCGACAAGCGGATGACCGGGCTGGGCGCCGGATATGAACTTAAGATACATTTGCGCCGCTTCTGTGTAAAAAGCACGCGAGTAGAGTCTTTCGGCTTTGCGGTATAGAACGCTCATCTCACGCTGTTTCGGCTCTGGCGGGGCCACCAGCAGACGGCTCGATTCAGGCTCAGCCCGGACTTTCGGGACGCTGGCCGTCTTTTTACCCGGCGAGGCGCACGCGAAAATCAGCGAAGCCATCAGAGCCACAGCCACAGCTCTATTCATCCGAATTCCTCTTTCCCGCCGCGCCAATTCCATATTTAGCCAGCTTGTACCGAAAAGAGCGGAAAGAAAGATTCACAAGCCTTGCGGCTTCCTTTTTTTTCCCGCCGGTTTTGCTCAACGCTTTTGCAAGCAGATCTTTTTCAACACAGCTGACTACTTCTTCCAGGTCAACGCCCTCGTCAGGCAGATCGGCCGACTCTTGCCCTGTTTGCTCGCTGTAATACCTGACCTCGTCTGGAAAATTTTCCGGCTCGATCAGCGATCCCGTTGTCAAGACCACAGCCCTTTCAATGATATTTTCCAGTTCCCGTACATTTCCTTTCCAGTGGTACCCCTCAAGCAGGCTCATAGCTTCGTTCGATATGGATATGTTTTTGCGCTTGACCTCGTTCGAATATTTATCGATAAACCGGCTTACCAACAGCGGTATATCCTCTTTTCTCTCCCTTAGCGGCGGTATATGAATCGGCAGTATATTCAGACGGTAAAAGAGATCCTCTCTGAACTCGCCATCTTTTATCAAGTCTTCAAGACACTGATTAGTAGCGGCTATTATACGCACGTCAACTTTAATGTCTTTTACGCCGCCTACACGTTTGAATTCGCGCTCTTGCAACACCCTCAACAATTTTACCTGCACCGACGGGGGAGCGCCGCCAATTTCGTCAAGAAAAAAAGCGCCGCCGTCGGCTATTTCCAGCAGGCCTTTCTTGTCAGAAACGGCTCCTGTGAAAGACCCTTTCTGGTGCCCGAACAATTCGCTTTCCAATAACTGCTCCGGTATGGCGCCGCAGTTAACAGATAAAAACGGCTTGTTTTTCCTGTCGGAAAGGTAATGGATCGCTTTGGCGACCAGCTCCTTGCCGGTGCCTGACTCGCCGGTGATTAATACGGTTGAGCGAGACCTGGCCATTTTGTTTATCATACGGAAAATCCGCGCTATCTGATCCGATTTGCCCAGAATGTCCCCATCCACACCATACGATTTGGCGACTTCGACCTTAAGCCGTCCCAGCTCCTCCTTGTCTTTGCGCCTCTCAAGCGCCTTTGCGACTACAATCTTGATCTCATCGATGTTGAACGGCTTGGTAATATAATCGTAGGCTCCGATTTTCATCGCTTCGACAGCGGTGTCGGCGGCGGCGTAGGCGGTAATCATGATTACAGGAATGTTAGAGTCGATTTCCATAGAGCTTTTTAAAACGGCCATGCCAGAGGCCTGGGGCATGTTGATATCGCTAATCACAAGGTCTATGGACCGGCTGGAGATCATGTCAATCGCCTCTTCGGCTGTCGAAGCGGAGATAACATCATAGCCTTCCCTGGTGAGCATGATTTTCAGGAATTCCCTCATGCTCCTTTCGTCATCAGCTACGAGAATCGTAAGCATCGCCTGGCTCCGCTGGCTCCGGTTGATATGATCGAAAACCTCACATTAGATAATTTTATAGACTACCATTTAAGTAGCGTATGAAAATAGCAGATTATTGGGGACCTCTAAAAAGCGCTTTCGTAGCGAAATCGAGCGAAAAGTCGTCAGGCGAGACTGCGAGACAAAATAGCCGCAAGCGTAGTAATAACT
>DRJW01000209.1 GCA_011052055.1 Nitrospirota bacterium | reverse complement strand
ATCTTCCGGCAGATCGGCAGGCCAATGCCCGTCCCCTCGTATTCGCTTCTGTTATGGAGGCGCTGGAACACGCCGAACACACGGTCGATATATTTCTCGTCGAACCCTATGCCGTTATCTTCCACCGTTATTTTCGCCATCCGGGACGCGCCGTTATCTACGGCCTTCGCCAGGCCGCCGTTTACAAACACACAGCTTACCTTCACGACCGGCGCCTGGTCAGGTTTGTGATATTTGAGGGCGTTTCCAATGAGGTTTTGCATTAGCTGGCGCATCTGGGTCGGATCGGCGTCTATGACAGGAAGCTTTCCGACATCCACATGGCCCTTCGTCTGCTCGACTCGCGCCTCCAGGTCGCAAAGCGTCTCTTTTGTGATTAGATCAAGATCAACGGGAACGAAAGGCCTCGCCTTGGTGGTCACCCTGGCGAGCGAAAGAAGGTCATTTATCAATATCTGCATTCTGCTCGCGGCGCTTTGCATTCGTTTAAGGTAATCGGCCTCTTTTTCCCCAATTTTCCCCTCCAGCTTTCTAGCCAGCCTGTTGCCGAAAGCCTGAACTTTTCTTAGAGGCTCTTGCAGGTCGTGGGAGGCCACATTGGCGAAATCCTGTAATTCCCGGTTGCTGTGCGCCAGTTTTTCCGCATACGTTTTTAATTTCTCTTCCGCGTTTTTATGCTCCTTTATTTCATGCTCCAACATTAAAACAGAGGACACCCTGGCCTTAAGCTCCGTTTTATCAAAAGGCTTGGTTATGTAGTCTACCGCTCCAGCCGAAAACGCCTCGGCAAGCGTCTTGCTCTCGCGAATGCCGGTAATCATTACAACCGGAATATTTTTTAACTTCTCATTTTTTTTTATATGCCTGACAGCTTCTATACCGTTCATGTTATCCATGACAATATCCATTAGAATCAGGTCGATCTGGGCTCCGCTCTTTTCATTATTCGCCGGATCGAGAATCTCGAACGCTTCTTTCGCGGATCGCGCGCAGACAATATGCTTGTATCCGTAATTGGACAGGTACCTTCGTATGAGCTTAAGGCTTATGGTCGAATCATCCACAATCATGATTTTCGCGTTTTCTATTTTTCCCATAAGATCCATCTGAAAATCGCTCCGAATATAATCTCACCCTGGTAAAATAGCTCTACTGCTAATGATTCTTCGCGGTAGTCCGGGCAAGACTTCCGGTCACCGTGACGAAAACAATAAATATATTACTATTATCATAATGAAATAATCAATCGCTAAATCTGAAATATTTAATAATATTCATAATCTGGCGCGTCTCTGAAAACAGGTTTTGTAATTCAATGTTTTACGGCCTCCGGGGGCTTATTCGGATATAATCTTTGGCTCATGCGGGTCTGAAAATGAATCAAACAGGATGGAAATCAGCTTTAGATGTTGATCTTGCAAAGTGTGGCCGGTTTACTGATCCTGCCGTCGCTGGCGTGGGCCATAAGCGAGGATAGAAAAAAAGCCAGGCCCAGGATCGCCGCTGTTGGCGTTGTCTCGCAACTTGTCGTGGCCCTTATGCTGGAGGGATGAGATCGTAGGCCTCGGATTAAAAACAATCGTCTCCGGCACACTCGCCACCTGCATGACCGGGGCGGTAGTTGGGATCGTAGGATTTCTTTAGCAAATGAGATATTGTTTTCTATAATGAACTGTTGCCAATATTTTTTTCCCGATATATGCTGAAAAATTCAAACAAATGGCGCTTACTTGTTTTTAACTCGATAAAGGCAATCTTTCGATTTAACTGGTTAACATTTCAATGAAAAATATGGCTTCCGCGTTTTCCGACAATTTTCTCGGTTACTCTCCACAATGGTACGAGAGAAGCATTATCTTTTTTCTGATACTAAACCCGATCCTTTTATATACCGCAGGCCCTTTCATCACCGGATGGGTTTTGATGGCGCAGTTCATCTTCACTCTGGCCATGGCTTTAAAATGCTATCCGCTTCAGCCGGGAGGGCTCCTTGCGATAGAGGCGATCGCTCTTGGCATGGCCTCTCCTGAGAAAGTGTACGAGGAGACCCTTGTCAATTTTCCGGTGATCCTTCTGCTGATATTTATGGTCGCCGGGATTTATTTTATGAAGGAGTTTCTCCTATATATTTTCGCCAACCTGATGGTCAAAGTCAGATCGAAAATAACCTTGTCGCTGTTGTTTTCATTTATGGGCGCGTTTCTCTCCGCCTTTCTCGACGCGTTGACGGTAACAGCCGTGCTCATTGCGGTTTGTGTTGGTTTCTACAGCGTTTACCATCGCTTCGCATCCTCCCACGAGTCACATTCAGATCACGATCAAACGGACGATTCCGCCATAGATAGCGAGAAAGCCGACGCTCTCGACAATTTTCGCGGTTTTTTAAGGAACGTTCTCATGCATGGCGCTGTCGGCACGGCGTTAGGGGGAGTGTGCACGCTTGTCGGCGAGCCGCAAAACCTTCTTATCGCCCATATGATGGAGTGGCAATTCGCCGAGTTTTTTATAACAATGGCGCCTGTCACGATGCCTGTTCTGCTGGTCGGTTTTCTGACCTGTTTTGCGCTTGAGAAGTTCAAATTTCTCGGCTACGGCTATCAGCTACCCGATGAGGTCAGAGAAGTGCTGGAGAAATACGTTCAAAAAGAAACTGATAATAGGGACGACAGGGGCAGGGCGCGGCTGATTGTCCAGGCGGTGATTGGGGTTATTCTTATTCTGGCTCTCGCCTTTCATGTCGCCGAGGTCGGCTTGGTAGGGCTGTCGGTGATAATACTGCTGACCGCATTTAACGGGGTCATCGAAGAGCACAGGATTGGAAAGGCGTTTGAGGAGGCTCTCCCGTTTACAGCTTTGCTGGTGGTCTTTTTTTCCATCGTCGCGGTTATCAATGAGCAACATCTGTTTAAACCGATAATCAACTGGACGCTGTCGATGGAGGGAAGCTCACAGCTTGTGGCTTTTTATGTCGCCAACGGCGTTTTGTCGGCGATAAGCGACAACGTTTTTGTCGCCACAATATATATTTCAGAGGCGAAGGCGGCGTTCGTATCGGGCGCTATCACAAGAGAGCAGTTCGACCTGATCGCGGTGGCGATTAACACCGGAACTAACATACTGAGCGTCGCCACGCCCAACGGGCAGGCGGCTTTTCTTTTCCTTCTGACATCAGCGATAGCGAACCTGATACGCCTTTCCTATATTGAGATGATTAAGCTTGCTCTGCCATATACGATCACGATGAGCGTGACAGGGCTTTTGGCTGTAATGTTTTTTCTTGAATAAGGTTTTTCGCCGCAATAATTTTCCTTGATCCAGAAAAATCCTTTCCCTGATTGCCTCGCCTGAGGCAATCTCGCTCCTTTTCGCCGCAAAACAATTTTCAATATTTCCTAATGCGTAAAAGGCTCTTTACTTATGGTAAGGAACTTATTGCTAATGTCCTTTTCCCGATATATGCTTAATGCGTTTATACAAGCCAGGTAGCTTGTTTTTTAACACGGTGACGATAAATAAATTTTTCAATTTAACTGGTTAACATTTCAATGAAAAATATAGCCTCCGCGTTTTCCGACAATTTTCTTGGCTACTCGCCAAAATGGTACGAGAGAAGCATCATCTTTTTTCTGATACTAAACCCGATCCTCTTGCATACCGTGGGCCCGTTCATCACCGGATGGGTTTTGATGGCGCAGTTTATATTCACTCTGGCCATGGCTCTAAAATGCTATCCGCTTCAGCCGGGAGGGCTCCTTGCGATAGAGGCGATCATCCTTGGCCTGGCCTCCCCTGAAAAAGTGTACGAGGAGACCCTTATCAATTTCCCGGTGATCCTTCTGCTGATGTTCATGGTCGCCGGGATTTATTTTATGAAAGAGTTTCTCCTCTATATTTTCGCCAACCTGATAGTCAAAGTCAGATCGAAGATAGCCCTGTCGCTGTTGTTTTCATCAATAGCCGCGTTTCTTTCGGCTTTTCTCGACGCGTTGACGGTAACGGCGGTCTTGATCTCGGTCGGCGTTGGCTTCTACAGTGTTTACCATCGTTTCGCCTCCGCTAAAGAGTCGCATTCAGATCACGATCAATCGGACGATTCCTCCATAGATAGCGACAAAGAAGACGCTCTCGACAATTTTCGCGGGTTTTTAAGGAACGTTCTCATGCACGGCGCGGTCGGCACGGCGCTGGGGGGAGTGTGCACACTTGTCGGCGAGCCGCAGAACCTTCTTATCGCCCATATAATGGAGTGGCAATTCGCCGAGTTTTTTCTGACAATGGCTCCTGTCACAATGCCTGTTCTGCTGGTCGGTTTGCTCACCTGTTTTACGCTTGAGAAGTTCAAATTGCTCGGTTACGGCTATCAGCTACCCGATGAGGTGAGGGAAGTGCTGGAGAAATTCGCGCAAAAAGAAACTGCCAACCGGGACGACAGGGGGAGGGCGCGGCTGATCGTCCAGGCTGTGGTAGGAATTATTCTCATTTTGGCTCTCGCTTTTCATGTCGCCGAGGTTGGCCTTATAGGGCTGGGGATCATAATATTGCTGACTGCGTTTAACGGGGTCACTGAAGAGCACAGGATCGGAAAGGCGTTCGAGGAGGCGCTCCCGTTTACAGCTTTGCTGGTCGTCTTTTTCTCTATCGTCGCGGTTATCCATGAGCAACATCTGTTCAAACCGATAATCAACTGGACGCTGTCGATGGAGGGAAACTCACAGCTTGTGGCTTTTTATGTCGCCAACGGCGTTTTGTCGGCGATAAGCGACAACGTTTTTGTAGCCACAATATATATTTCAGAGGCGAAATCAGCTTTCGTATCGGGCGCCATCACAAGAGAGCAGTTCGAGCTTATCGCGGTTGCGATTAACACCGGAACCAACATTCCGAGCGTCGCCACGCCCAACGGGCAGGCGGCTTTTCTTTTCCTTCTGACATCAGCGGTCGCAAGCCTGATACGTCTTTCATATATTGAGATGATCAAGCTTGCTTTTCCCTATGCGATTACGATGAGTGTGACAGGATTTTTGGGTGTAATGTATTTTCTTTAATCCAGAAGAATCGTAACGCCAGGCCATCCGGCTCGCCGGTTAGATCGCTCATAATCTCAAGGCCGGCAATACCAAAGCAGTCTTCATGCGGTACAACCTGTAAAATCAGGCTTTTCGATCAGTTTTATGGCAAAAATAATGTCCGGCCTTGACAGCAAAGCGTAAATATTTGAAAATACCGCCTTTACATATTTACGAGATCGGATTGGTAGTATGAGTGACGCTCCCAGGTCGGAAAAAATCTGGATGGACGGCGAGCTGGTCGATTGGGACAAGGCCAACGTCCACGTTCTGACCCATACCCTGCACTACGGGCTAGGTCTGTTCGAGGGAATCCGTTGCTACAAAACAGATAAAGGCTCTGCCGTTTTCCGGCTTGAGGATCATACAAAGCGTCTGTTCGACTCTGCCAAAATAACCGGGATCAAGATACCGTTTTCGCAGGATCAGATCAGCGAGGCGGTGATTCAGACCATCCGGGTCAATAAGCTCGAAGAGTGCTATATCCGCCCTCTGGTGTTTTTAGGAGACAACAAGCGGGGACTCAACTGCAACGGCGTAAACGTACACTTGGCGATCGCCGTCTGGCCCTGGGGCGCGTATTTGGGCGAGGAGGCGCTCTCCAAAGGGATTCGGGTAAAGGTGTCGAGTTTCACCAGGCACCATGAAAACATATTTATGACCAAGGCGAAAATCTGCGGCGCTTACGTCAATTCAATAATGGCCAAGCTTGAAGCGGTCAACATGGGATATGACGAAGCCCTTCTGCTCGATCCGTCCGGGCATGTGGCCGAAGGCTCCGGCGAAAACGTTTTTATAGTGAGACACGGGAAGCTTAAAACGCCTCCGCTAACGTCGGTGCTAGAGGGGCTAACTCGCGACGCGGCGCTTAAAATAGCCGCCGATCAAGGGATTGAAATTGAAGAGCAGTACTTTAGCAGAGACGAGATGTATATCGCCGAGGAGGCGTTTTTCACCGGCACGGCGGCCGAGCTTACGCCCATAAGTTCGCTTGATGACCGGATAATAGGAGATGGTGGGATGGGCCCAATCACGAAAACCCTGCAGGCCGCCCTTTTCGAGATCATACGCGGTAAGAATCCTAAATATTCTGGCTGGCTCAGTCTGGTTTAACGGCCTTGACAAAGAGCTTTTCGATTTTATAATCGTAAAGAGAGATGATTTATTAGTATATGGATAGAGAAAAGTAGAAGATGCCGATTTATGAATACGCCTGCGAAAAATGCGGCGCCAAGTTCGAAGTAACCCAGAAAATCACCGCCTCTCCGCTCAAAAGACACAACGGGCCATCCAAATGCGGCGGCAAGCTAAGAAAACTGATGTCGTCCAACGCTTTCCACCTTAAAGGAACCGGCTGGTACAAGACCGATTACGCGGACAAGGATAAGGAAAAGAAAAACAAGAGGGAGAAAACGGCCAAAAAAGAGGCCAAAACGGACGAAAAGAAGCCGGAGTCGGCCACCGGTGAGAAATCATCTTCCGAATCCACAAGCTCCGGCAAAGAAAAGGTCGCGGCCAAATCTGACGATTAAGAGCGCTAGCGCGGCCTTCCGTTAATGCTTATACATCATAATGTCATTGCGAGAAGCGAGAGCGACGCGGCAATCCCGCATTTTATAAAGGATGAGATTGCTTCGCTGGCGCTCGCAATGACATTTGCCGTTGTTTTTCATAAGTCTCCACTTTTTACTTGGCGTCACTCTATCGCCGGGTCTTTTATCCCGGCCTCCTCAAAACCTTTAGAGCGCAGGCGGCACGAGTCACACTGGCCGCATGGCGCCCCCTCCGGCCCCGGATCGTAGCACGATAGGGTCAGCTCGAACGGCGTGTTGAGGCGAGTTCCGGTCTCCACGATCTCTTTTTTTGTCATGGAGATCAAAGGGGTATGAATTGTCACTTTCACCCT
>DRJW01000208.1 GCA_011052055.1 Nitrospirota bacterium | reverse complement strand
CCATGCTCCACGGCGCAAACGCCGTCGGTTACCGGTTCGAGAAAATCGGCGCCGCAGGCCTCACGTTCACCTATTCGGGCGACACAGGATATTGCGAGGAGTTGATAGAGCTTTCTAAAGGCGCGGACACCTTGCTTATCGAATGCTCTTTGCCGGACAAATACGCGGTTGACGGGCATATGCGCCCTTCGGATGTGGGGAAGACGGCTGTCGAATCAGGCGTAAAACGGATCGTGCTCACTCATTTTTATCCAGTCGTCGATACAGTAAAAGCGGTCGCCTCCATCCGCGAGGAAGGATACGAAGGAGAGATTATCGTCGGCGAAGACGGGATGAAAGTTGAGATTTGAAAAGTTAGCCAGAACGGGTGGCGCTCGACAGGTTTTCCCTCTCCCTCGACGGGAGAGGGCCAGGGTGAGGGCGATATTAAAATAAAGGCAAGGTCCTTCGGTTCCCTCAGAACGACGGAGCGACGGGTTTGGGCTGTACTACATGTCGTTTTTAATGTAACTAATATTTTCCTCTCCTTACCGGGGAGTGGCGGGGCGGCGCCCATAACGTGGTGGTGTTCAAATGTCCGGCAGAAACGTTCGCGATATAACAAAAGACGGGCTTTACGTCTCCCAGAGGGAATATTACAGCAAGACTTACCAGAGTGGCGATCCTGTACCCTGGGAGGGCGCGTTCGACGGCGCGTGGCTCAAAAAAGCGGCGCGCCATAAAGTGAAAGACCATAAACCTATCGCTCTTGAGATCGGGACGGGGAGAGGAAGGGGCGCCCGTATCCTGGCGGAGGGGGAATACACTACGGTAGGGATCGATTACGTCCTCAATCCGCTAAAACAAGCCTCGATAAAAAAGAGCGAAGCGGAGAAAAATCTTTTTTACATTCAGGCAAATGTTTTTAATACTCCGTTCGTGGATGGTTCATTCGATCTTCTTCTCGACTGGGGCGTCTTTCATCATATTCGCCGGGCGGACACAAAACTGTTTCTTGCTTGCGTTACGCGACTGTTAAAAAAGGATGGACGATTTTTACTGGGATGCTTTTCAACCAGATACAGACATCCCGGCGAGAAAAAAAGAAAAAGAAACTGGATGCGGCATCGTGGGCATTATGATCGTTTTTCGACGAGAAAAGAGCTTACGAAAATTTTCTCGCCGTTATTTATTATTAATTCGATTGCGCAAACAAGCGAAGGGTTCTATCTTATTGATATGAGTTTAAAGAGCAGTACACCATGACTTACGAAGAATGCGCCCGTTGCGGGAAACGGATAACCGAAAGCGAGATAAGGTACGTCGTCCGCCTCACAGTGGTTGGCGACGACGGGGGAGTGCTAGACGAGATAAACGACCCGGATATAGAGATAGAAAAGCTTATCGAGCAGATTGAAAGCGCCGACCCGTTCGAGCTGGAAAGCGACGTGATGGAAGAGCGCGTGTTCGTCCTGTGCCCCGGATGCAAAAAAGCTTTTCTGAAAAGCCCTTTCGGCTACAGAAACGGCGGCTTCACCGACGACGATGAGTATATCGGGCCCATGCAGTGATAGGTTGTTGATTCGGTGATTAGAGGTTAAAGTTTCAAGCCTTTAGCTGGCCGTTCAGCAAGCATTGTGAGAAGCAACAGATACTGCACTGCTCACCTTTCGTATTGTTTGTAATGCCTCACGTCCCATCTTCTCAGCTAATAATACGGGAACCGCATTTCCAATTTGCCGCATAGCTTCGCCCCATGCGCCTTTTATCACAAATTCGTCCGGAAAAGTTTGGATTCTTTTTGCTTCACAGACCGAAAAATAACGGACTTGCCCATCTGGATAGCGAATCATGTTTTCTCCACCGGGCACGCCGTGTCCACCTGCCTTAATGGTTTTTGCTGGCCAATCATAATTACTTCCGGTGTGACCAGGGTAAGTTCGAGCTCCTCCACGAAAATGGTGATCATTTATTCCATGGTTGGAATCAGGTGACGGCAAGTTGGAAATTGCATCCCTGACAGTTTGCCATGGTTGAAGCTCCGGCTCAAACATCCCGTATTTGTTTATTAGCTTCGACACTCTATTATCCAGAGTGTGGTTAAGCGCCAGTCGTTTTTGCACTGGTACATGATGCCGCTCCCAGTATTCACCTGTAACATACATGTCCCAAAGAAGCCTTTCTTCCGAGTGAGTCTCAATTGGGAATTTCCACTCCATATCCAAATCTGACCTTACTCCCACGATAAACACCCTTTCTCTCAACTGAGGTACACCGTAGTTAGAGGCTCTGATCAGTTTATAGCTAACATCGTATGATAAGCCGTTGCAAGAGTCATTACGTAAATGCCTAAGTTCCTGTAGGTGGTCTGCCCAATTATTGGATAGCCGTTCATCATGGTCTGGGTGTGAAAGTCTTAAGATAATGTAATCAAAATAGTCAGAAAATGAGGTTCTCAGCAGACCTTTTACATTTTCAAAAATAAACATTTTTGGAGCAAGTTCTCTTATCGAACGTATTGCGTAAGGGAACATATCACGGCTATCTTGCTCTGCCATGTGCTTCCCTCCCAATGAAAATGGCTGACAAGGTGGCCCACCGGCAACAACATCAACTTCAGGTAAAATTGAGAAATCGTAGTTTTGAATATCACCGAAAAACACATTGCCTGAGTTGAAATTCGCACGTAAGGATTCACATGCATTTTTGTTGTGTTCTACAAAAGCAACATGTTTAAACCCTATCAGTTCAAAACCTTTCGCCAAGCCGCCAGCGCCGGAGAATATTTCAAGGGAGTACATTTCGTCTATTTTAGCTTGCTTAGGTGTTTCTCGATATTTTTGACTATCATGGTCATATCCGAGTGCTCACCTTTGCATTTTCCAGCCCAAGGTCGCCCCCTGTGGATAACATCCCAGTCAGATTTTGCCTGCTCATAACGACCGCTTCCCGGATCATGATTCCCAAAACCGTCGACAGTTGTGTTCCAAAGAGGACGATTGATTTTTATTAATGCTGCTTCAATTGTTCCAATCATATCAGACCCATCTTTTTCAAATATTACAAATCGGCACATAAAATCATGAGAAGAAAGTCCTTCAACAGCGTTCATACTTCTTGCATGTTCTCTGAGCCTGGTAATCAACTCTTTAGATTTATTCAGTTCTGTATCTGACGCGCGAGATTGACGCCATCCTTTTGGGACTGCTTTTCCAACGTAAATAGGAAAAGCATATTCAAGACGATTCAGTTCGGCATATCTTTTGTAAGTTGGATTCTCGCCAATGTAATAGAGGGCATAAACTCCTGTGCCATAAAAAGATGAGGGGGGTGGAATGCTGTGAACTGGAGTGCCATTAAAAAAGAGCACTGCATCTTTGACTAATTCTGCAAATGCGTCATTATGATATACGTGCTTAGTGCGTTCAAATAGCGTTTTTTTCATACCAGGTTTGCCATTTTATTCAAGCTTTTCGAGAATTTTATCATAAACGGAGTTAATCTATCCTATGTTGAAGATTTCTTCCAATAGGGGATCCCACAATCTTTTCCATGAACAAAGTATTTGAGAGCGGCATCAGCCGTTGGCCGCAGAGGTGCATTGGTAAGTAGTCTATTCGTTTTAGCATGCATCCATATACTTTTCTCTAGATTTAGTTTTGTCCAATGATGCAATGCCTATATTTTTTGCCATCTTACCAACATCATCCTGTACCAGTAATCAGATATTGCACTATGACAGCCGCTCTTCAAGTTTTCCTTCGATTTCGCCGATTATCTGTTATGGGAATCAGCGCGCCCAAAAGGGGCGCTAAAAAGAAAAAGTACGCGGTCGCCATTGCCGGACTCGGCAGGATAGCGAGCTTGCTTGAGGATGATCCTTTGCGGGGCAAACCGGCGACGCACGCCGGGGCTTATCACGCGCACCCTTCCACAAAAATCGTCGCAGGATGCGATATCGACCCGGACAGGCTAACAAAGTTCGGCGCAAGGTGGGGTGTCTCCCGGTTGTACGACGATTACCGCAAAATGCTCGATAAAGAACGGATCGATATCTT
>DRJW01000207.1 GCA_011052055.1 Nitrospirota bacterium | reverse complement strand
TGCCACAGGAAAATCATAGTCCAGATTCAGGCCCACCGGCGCTATGAGGAGCTTTAAATACGTGACTATAACGTTAAGCTGGGTCAGCAGATACTGTTTGTGGGGTAATACGTTTTTAGCAAACGCGCCCACGTCTCCAATCTCCAGGTTCATTCCCAGCGCCGTGAAAGCCGGAATTATGAGCAGGAGCGGAATAAACGCGGCGAGGCGAATCGTTTTCTCCCGAAGCCTTAAAAAAGAGCCGCTCACAAAAAACAGCTCCAACATAACGATGGCCACCGGGAGGGTGATGGAAATCTGTTTTGTGAACATCGCGCATACGGCGAAAAAAAGAGAGCCTGCAAAATAAAAGCATGATAGGTTTTTTAATCCGCCACCCTCCAGTTCATCCATCAGCGAGGATTTCAAATATAAAACCATCGAGAAAAGGTAGAAAAAAGCGGAAAGCGAAGTGTTCCTCTGCCAGATGTAGGTGACCGATTCCGTCTGGATCGGATGGATTGCGAACAGAATGGCGACGAACAACGGAAAAAGCCGGACAAAACCGGATGGAGCCTTCCCGGCTTCACCCGGTTTTTTGATCGCGCCGGCGCCCCATCTTGTAGAGATGATAATTGTTGCGAGCCAGTAGACCAAAAGCGCGTTAAAGAAGTGGATAAGAAAATTGACAAGATGGTAACCGAACACGTTAAGTTCGCCGAAGTGATAGTTTACGGCCAGGCTGAGAAACGTAAGAAACCGCGATGGATTAAAGGACCATATCGCTTTGATATCGGAAAGATCCCTGATATTTTCGTTGAGCTCAATAGCCCATTCAGAATCGAACTTGAACGATTGCGTAAACGTGCCCTGGTATGCGAAAACAAGAACAATGAAAATCGTTAATGAATGTAAAACAAAGGAATGTAATGGGACGGTAAAAGTCTTATAAGGCTTCCCACTGTCAGGTTTGTCGATCATAAGACGCTGGCCAAAACATCAGACGTTTTTGCGACGATAACGCCCACCTGAATGTCCATTTTTTCCGGAAGCAGGATTAAACGCGCCCGCAAAAAAAAACATGGCGCCCCAAAGGCGCCATGTCTCCCAAGTCCGAAAAAACCGTTGGTCAGCCTACTGCAGACCGCCAGCTGTGGAATCCCATGTGTAAATAGTCGCGCCAGCGCCGCAGTTGGTGTGCGTACCGGTAGCCGTCCAGCTCACTGTAGGAGCGGCGGCGGTGATCGCAAGATTGACGTTAGTAGATTGCGCGAATCCAGCCGTTATGATGGTAGCTACGGTGGCTGTATATACGTTGTTGTCAGTGAAATACGCTTCTTCAGAAATCGCCAGGTTAGCCAGATCGGACTTAATGGCCGAACAATAAGCCTTTTCACGATAGGCGGCGAACTGAGGGATGGCGATAGCGGCCAGAATACCGATGATCGCCACGACGATCAACAGCTCGACCAATGTAAAACCTTCTTTTTTGCTAAGCGAGCGAATCATTTTATGCCTCCAATTGCTTTAAAAAAAACATTGATCGAACCACTCGACCATTTATTTTCCAATCTGACCACACTACTATACAATGAATATGCCATAGACTTTAACATGCTGAAAGCTATTGATAAAGGCTATAATTACAAAAGATTGGACAATGGGCTCGCGCTGGATAACTCCAGACGACGCCCTGGGGAAAAACAAAACATGTCAATTTAAGATAAAAGACGTGACGAATTTTGTCACGAGCCTAGAGGTATTAGCCATTTGCTCTATATCATGTTGAAATATAAGGGAAAAACCAGTCGCCCAAATTCGGGATCGTGCCTAATTTTGTCACTTCCGATGATATAAAAAATGAACATGATAAATTTCAATGCGTTAGCCATGCCTCTGCGCCCTGACGCGCCGCTTCAAAACATTGCTAAAACCGACTGGCCGCCTTATGAAAGAGGATAATAAAAAGAGTATGGAAGCTGGCGAGTCGATTATAGCCCGGCTCATCCTTGCTCTCAGCGTCGTTTTTTTTATTTCCTGGTTTACCTACCACTCCATAGACAACTGGAGCGTCATGTTCACAAGCCTCGATTTCGCCCATATCGATTCAGCCGCCTACAACACAGCTCACGGAAAGTTCATGTATTCCAACGCGAAAATGATTAACTTCTGGAGTGAACATATAACCCCTATCCTCCTTATTGTGTCCGGGTTTTATTTTTTCAGCGACGGATACTGGTTTATCTTCTTTTTCCAGAGTTTCATGCTCGGCCTTGCCGCCGTCCCCCTCTTTTTGATAGCCAGGGATATTTTAAAAAACGAGTGGGCGGCTTTGTTTATAGCTTTAGGATATCTGGCTAACGGAAAAGTCCAGATGGGCGCTCTTGCCGATTATCATATGTGGTCTTGCACGGCGCTTTTTCTTTTCTCCGCATTTTACGCGATGAGTAAAAGGCGATGGGGATGGTACGCGCTCTTTTCTATCCTTCTTTTGTCTGTCAAAGAAGACGCTCCGGCGCTCCTTTTCGGCCTGGGATTATATTCAGCGTTTGTAATGAAGGCATATCGACAGGCGGTTTACACATGGCTGTTGTGCGCCTTTGTCGCCGCCGTCTCGTTTTTGGTCGTGTTCCCTCAGCTTCGCTACTGGGACGATTACAAATACGCGACATATTATGGATGGTTAGGTGACGGGGCGTTAAACATCGCGCTCAATTTTATTTCCAGTCCGCTTGAGATGATCGGTAAGCTGACGCAAGGCGGCGCCAGAATCAAAGCGTGGTATTCATTCTCCCTGCAATACGGGTTTTTGCCGTTTCTGTCTCCCATAGGCATGGCGATGCTGTTTTTGCCGTCGATGGAGCTTTTCCTCTCTAATTACTGGAGAATG
>DRJW01000206.1 GCA_011052055.1 Nitrospirota bacterium | reverse complement strand
TTTCGATATTGTCCAAAAACCGGAAAAGCTTATCGGTCTCAAAAACAGGCTGGGTCATGCAATATTCCGCCCCCGCCTCCACTTTAAGCTTGAACCTTCTCAGCTCCTCGTCCATGTTCACCGCCGCCGGGTTCACGCCGACCCCTATGTGGATTGATGTCTTGCCGTTAATCTGGTTCCCGACAATATCGAGCCCCCGGTTCAGGTTTTTAATCATTTTTACAAGCCCGATGGCGTCCACATCGTAGACTGCGGTGGCGTTTGGATATGTGCCAAGTTTGGGCGGGTCGCCGGTTATCGCCAGAATGTTGCGGATTCCGACCGCTTCGGCGCCCAGGATATCCGACTGCATTCCAAGAAGGTTCCTGTCTCTGCAGGTGTAATGGAGAATCGGCTCTATTCCTATTTTATTATTGAACAGCAGAGCCAGCGACATCGGGCTCATACGCGCCATCGCCCTGGGCCCGTCTGGTATATTTATGCAGTCGATTCCGCCGTCCTTAAGCTTTTGCGCCTTGATGAGCGTCTGCGACGGATCGGGGCCTTTCGGGGGAAGAAGCTCTACCGATTGCACCCACTTTCCCTCGGCCAGTTTTTTAGCCATCGGTGTTTTATCCTCGCGCAAAGTCTCCGCGATCTCCTCTCTTCTCGCCTCTTCGGTTTGGCTTACCTCCACTCTCGACGGCGAAAGAGCCCTCACCGCTCCTTTCAAAACGGAGATGTGCTCCGGCGTGGTGCCGCAACAGCCGCCTATTATCCTCGCTCCGGCACGGATAAAACGCTTGCCGTAAGTCATCAGGTAATCGGGTGTGGTCAGATAAATCAGACGGTCGTCTACAAGTTTGGGCATGCCCGCGTTCGGCTGGGCGACGACAGGGAGGCGGGTGACCGATGTCATGGCGGTTACCACGTCGAGCATATCGGCCGGGCCCACGGAGCAGTTGGCGCCAACCGCGTCCACACCCAGCGACTCGATTGTGGCGACTACCTGGGCCGGGGTGGCTCCATATTTTGTTTTGCCGTCCGCTTCAAAAGCCACCTGGGCGATGATGGGGATATCCGCATCGATCGATTTTACGGCGGTGATGGCGGTTTCAAGCTCGTTTAAATCGTTGAAAGTCTCGAACAGCACCAGGTCGGCGCCTCCTTCTATCAGCTCGCGTCCCTGCTCGATATAAGCGTTTTTGGCAAGCTTTGCCGTCAGTTTGCCATACGGCTCGACGCTGATTCCCAGGGGGCCGATGGAGCCGGCCACGAACACGCCGCCCCTCGCCTCGTCTACAGCCAGGGAAATGCCCGCTTTGTTAATTTTCGCCACTTTGTCTTCGAGGCCGAAATTGCGAAGTTTATAACGGTTGGCGCCGAAGGTGTTGGTTTCGATTATGTCGGCGCCAGCTTTGATGTAATCACGGTGAAGCTCTCTTACAAGGTCGGGCTGGATAATGTTCAGCTCTTCATAACATCGGTTTATCGTCACTCCCTTGGAGTAGAACATCGTCCCGATGGCGCCGTCGCATACAAGGAGGCGGTCGCTAAGAGCGTCTCTGAATTTTTCTGTCATGTTTCAATTATAGATTTTTAATCGTTTAAACGATGCGCGGAGCCATGCTCCGATTGGATAATCTCCACCCCGGTTAATTTTACACAGTTTGCGCTTCCGGCGATACGATGATAACGCTTGTAACCGGAGAAATAGAGATAAAGGGAGCGTCTTTTAGACGAAGTATTACTTCGCGAGGGTTAAAACTTCGCTAATCTGAATAATCGGCTCAACGTTGGTGTAGTTTATAATACCAGCCTGTCAATCTGGCGCCATGAAAGATGGCTAACTTACCACTTGCATTATCTGGTCGATAATAGACACCGGATCCATCCGTCTGGTGAAATCTGTGTCAAGAAACGAATGGCGGATTATCCTGTCGTGATCGACTATGTACGTCGCCGGTACGGGAAGCTCAAACGAGCTGTCACCGTTGCTTTTGGGGAGATCGATTCCCATCATCGCGTCGACTTTGCGCTGGGCTTCCCGGACAGCGAACACGAGGCCGTATTCATGGGCGACCTTGTTGCCATGGTCGCTTAGCAGGTCGAAGGTCAGGTTCAGCTCTCTGGCGGTAGCCATCGAGGCGTCGGGCGTCTGGGGAGATACCGCTATCAGTGAAGCGCCCATCTCCTCAAACTCCGGGAGGGTCTCCTGCAGGGATTTCAACTGAAGCTGGCAAAACGGACACCACCCGCCCCGGTAAAAAATTAATATCACCGGGCCTTTAACAATAGCCTCCCCAAGCGTTACCT
>DRJW01000205.1 GCA_011052055.1 Nitrospirota bacterium | reverse complement strand
AGCTGATGGCCAGAGAGCCAGTGATGATCGAGGAGGAGATCGACTACGCCGATAACGCCGTAAACTCGCAATTGTTATACCAGTTTATAGGCGACAACAAAAAAGATTACGTCTATTTTTTTATCCCGTATCTTTTCGGCGTTTCGCTAAACGGCGTGTCGATCGCTCCTGAAAAATCATTTTTGATCCCCTGCCTTCATGATGAGGGTTACGCATACATGCGGATAACAAGACGTATGTTCGAGAAGGTAAGCGGCGTTCTTTTCAATTCCAGGGCCGAGATGGAGCTGGCCAAAGACCTGTATGAAGGGCTTGTCCATACCGAGCCAATTCTCATGGGCGAAGGAGTGGACGAGGTAGACGGCGCGGACGGCGCAAGGTTCAGAGAGAAATACAACCTGGGCTCCGATCCGTTTATCGTCTACGTTGGAAGACGCGACCAGACAAAAAACACCCCGCTATTAGTTGACTATTTCTGGCGGTACAGGAGATTAAACCCGGAGTCAAACCTCCGGCTTGTCTCCATGGGGTCAGGCTGTGTGCCGATCCCCGACGATATAGCAGAGTATACGCTCGATCTTGGTTTCGTTTCAACAGCCGACAGGCGCGACGCCATCGCTGGAGCGACACTGCTTTGCCAGCCTTCTTTAATGGAGAGTTTTTCTCTTGTCATGATGGAGTCGTGGCTTTGCGGCCGCCCGGCCCTGGTTCATTCAAGATGCGCCGCGACGAAGGAGCACGCCTTAAATTCGGGGGCGGGAATGTTGTTCGACTCATTCGAGGAATTTTGCGCGGCTGTGGACACGCTCCTCGAAGACCCGGCGCTTGCCGATGAAATGGGAAGGAGAGGCAGAGCCTATGTCAGGGCCAATTTTTCCTGGGATGTGATTTGCGGCAGGTTCATGAAACTTATCGAAGCGTGCGATCTGCTTCCGTTTTAAGCCATAAATCTGTATATCTAAAAGGAGCCTGAAACTTTGACAAAAATTCATCAGATGCTTCCGAACTATATGCCGCTCGACGCCATCGGCAACTGCGTAACGGTGATGCGCGATCTGCTTCGTCAATGGGGGTATGGGTCGGAAATCTTCGCCAAGATGATTCACGACGATTTAAAGGCGCGCGACTACCGCCTGTTCGAGGCGGAGAAAGATGACAGCTTTGTCATCTACCACTACTCCACCGGCTCCCCTGTAAACAGGTTCGCCCTTGATAACGCCAAAAATTTAATCCTTATGTATCACAACATCACTCCGGCGAAATTCTTCTCTGGATTTAATGAAGACGCGGAGCGCAACTGCCGCGAAGGGCGCGACTTCTTGAAAAAGTTCGCCGGGAAAGTGAAGTTCGCGATGGCGGGATCGCCATACAACGCAAGAGAGCTGGAGGAGATGGGGTTCGGCTCCGTGGCCGTCGTCCCCTATATTCTCGATTTCGACAAAATAAAACCTTCCGGCTTCAACCCGTTCGACGATGAGAAGACCAACATTCTTTTTGTGGGCCGGATATCGCCAAACAAACGATACGAGGATCTGCTGAAAATCTTCTACTTTTACAGAAAATATGTGAACACAAATTCGCGCCTGGTTCTGGTGGGCGGGTATGCCCCAACCGAGCGGTATTATCTTTACCTTCAGTCTATAATCGATTCGCTGAAAATCCCTGACGTCTGTTTCACAGGCTTCGTGCCGGATGACGAGCTGGGTGACTATTATGACGCCGCTTCGCTTTTTTTGTGCATGAGCCAGCACGAGGGGTTTTGCATACCTGTAATAGAGGCGATGCGGTTTCGCCTGCCGGTTGTGGCGCTGGCTAACACGGCTGTAACCGACACCATGGGATACGCAGGGGCGCTGGTAAACCGGAGCGACCCGAACGAGATCGCGGAGTTGATCGGGCTGATATTAGAAAACAATAAGTATAAGAGCGCGATTATTGAGACACAGCTAAAACGGGTGGACGATTTCGCCCGCGAGAAGATGACCGAAAACTTCCGGCAGGCGCTAACCAGAGCCGTTAGCGGAGCGGCAGTCTAAAGCTTGACCACTCCTTTAACAAAAAAGCGCCTGCGCGTCGCCCCTGTATTAAACAAGACATGTATTTGCAAAAGGTGGCTGGACAGGTGAGAATTCTACTTACAATTTGTCATGCCGGACTCCGATCCGGCATCTCGTCCCATTCCCCGCTATCTGGTTGGAGGAATTCATCGGCAAGCTCCCGCTCTTCGTCAGGATCAAGTTTGGCCAGCTCTTCTGTCAGCCCTTTTCTCTTTTTGCTTTTCAATTTATTTATACAAAACGCTATTTT
>DRJW01000204.1 GCA_011052055.1 Nitrospirota bacterium | reverse complement strand
GTGTATTTGCTTGAATAATCGTAAAAGCCGTTTTTCGTCTCTATCTCTATCGCCGGTAAAACCGTCTGCCCCACTATTCCCACCGCCAGCAAGACCCCATCTATAAACCGCTCTACTATCACCTCGTCGTCACTCTCAAAAGCGGCTGCGATGGCAGGAGCGATCTCCTCATCTTTTTTGCATATGCTCACGTTGATGGACGAGCCGCCGTTGGCCGGCTTGACGACGGCGGGAGCGTGTATCCAAAGCGCCATCTTTTTTTCATTGAAAGAGCGTTTTTCAAAAACCTGGTAATCGGGCGTGGCGATTTCAAACGCTTTGAGCATTTTTTTGGTCGATGTTTTACTCATCGCAACAGCGCTCGCCTGAACGCCTGATCCGGTATACACAATATCCGCAAGCTCAAGGGCGCCCTGCGCGCATCCATCCTCCCCGTAACGGCCATGTAACGCGATAAACGCTATATCAATTGCTTCACCGGCGGCTTTCTCCAGCAAATCCCGTCCGGCGTCTATCCCGACCGCGTTTATTCCCTGGCGCTTAAGCGCCGACAGGGCCGCGGCTCCAGACTCCAGGCTTACCTCTCGCTCGTTGGATATCCCGCCCATCAGAACTCCGACTTTCATTGTTTTCAATCTATCAAGCGTTTCCCGCTCAACCATTAAAATCGCCTACCAGACGTATTTCCCGCTCAAGCTTAACGCCGAACTTATCGTGAACCTTCTCTTCAATTATTCTCATAAGCTTTAAAACATTGGCCGCTTTGGCTTTGTCCATGTTTATAATGAAATTCGCGTGTTTCGCCGAAACCTGGGCGTCCCCAACGCGGGCCTCTTTCATGCCCGCCTCTTCTATAAGCCGTCCCGCGAAATCGCCAACAGGGTTTTTAAAGACAGACCCGGCGCTTGGATATTGAAGGGGCTGTCTTTGTTTGCGCTCGGCCTGGATGCTCCGTATTTTCTTTTTAATATCCTCGGCGCCGCCCTCGCGCAACTTCAATACCGCTTCGGTGATTACGCATCCTTGCGGAAAATCTGACGAGCGGTAGCCAAAACCGCACTCGCCCGCCTGAATTGTTTTCTCAACGCCCACGCCAGTCATCACTGTCACCGATTCGACAATATCTTTCATTTCGCTACCTCCTGTTCCAGCGTTCATAATCAAAGCCCCTCCTATCAGGCCTGGTATCCCTGTGGCAAACTCCAGCCCCGCAACCGATTTGCTCATCAAAGCCGCGCAAAGCTGAGAAAGCCTCACGCCCGCCTGCGCCGTGACAATCACTTCCCCTCCCCCGGTATTCTTTATCGAAACCTCCCGGAAACCGCGCTCCAGACTGATAACGTCTCCCCTGATCCCGGAATCCGATATCAGCATGTTCGCTCCGCCACCCAGAACAACCGGCGCTTTGTCCGTCTCCAGACATTTCGCAAGCTCGACATTCGTCTCCGGATAAATCAACCTGTCGGCCAGCCCTCCAATTCTGAAAGTCGTCTTGTTCCATAACGGCTCATTCCTCAGGATGGTTGTCATTTTTTCTGTCTATTACTAACCCCGATTTCAAACCCTGCGCTCTCATTTTTCACTCTGGTTATCGCTTCCCCTGAATTTACTCAAAAACCAGTCACCCACTTTGACGACATCGCCCGCTCCCAGGGTCACGATGATGTCTCCTTTATCCATATTTTTAAGCAGGTAGTCGGTAACGTCGGCGATTTCTTTGATAAACATGGCCGATTTGTGACCATGAGAGACCGCTTCTTTTACGATCATCTCGCCTTCGACTCCTTTTATCGGCGCCTCTCCGGCTGGATAGATTTCCGAGATGATAAGCTCGTCGGCGTCGTAAAACGATTTTCCGAACTCGGTCAAATGGTCACGGGTTCTTGTATATCTGTGCGGCTGAAAAACCACTACGAGACGCCGATCCTTAAATCCTTCTTTGACGCCTCGAACCGTCGCTTTTATTTCGTTCGGATGATGGCCGTAATCGTCAATCACCATCACGCCGCCCACCTCGCCTTTTAACTGGCAACGGCGCTGGATACCCGCAAAACCGTCGAGAGCGCCTATGACCTCTTTGGATTCCATCTCCATCTCAAAACCGACTGTTATGGCGGCAAGCGCGTTATATACGTTATGGATACCCGGCATGCCCAGGGTCAGCCTCCCCACTTCCTCTCCTTTCAGCTTTACCGTAAAACAAGAGTTGAATTTGTCGAAAGAGACGTCGCTGGCCGTTACATCGGCGTTCGACACAATCCCGTAGGTCCAGAACCGTTTTTCTATTTTGGGGATAATCTCCTGTATTACAGGATCGTCAAGGCACAAAATGGTGGCGCCGTAAAAAGGGACCTTGTTGATGAATTTGACGAAGGCCGATTTAACGTTGTCGAAATTGTTGTAAAAATCAAGATGCTCGGCGTCGATATTCGTTACAACCGCTATGGTCGGGTAAAGGTTCAAAAACGATCCGTCCGACTCGTCCGCTTCGGCGATCAGAAATTCTCCTTTCCCAAGCTTTGCGCCCGACCCGAACCTGTCTACCCTGCCGCCGATTATGATCGTCGGATCGAAACCGCCTTTGGACATGACGACAGACGCCATAGAGGTGACTGTCGTTTTGCCGTGGGAGCCTGCCACAGTTATGGCGTGTTTCATCCGCATCAGCTCGGCCAGCATCTGCGCCCTTTGGATCACCGGGATGAACCTTGCCCTGGCAGAGATGACTTCCGGGTTGTCTGGCCTGACAGCCGTAGAGATGACCACCACTTCGGCTTCGCCTACATTTCCAGCCTCGTGGCCTATGGCGATTTTCGCTCCCATCTCCCGCAGGTGGCGGACGGCCTCGGAGTCGGCCAGATCGGAGCCGGTCACATCGTAACCCATGTTCAGAAGTATTTCGGCTATGCCGCTCATGCCAGAGCCGCCGATACCGATAAAATGCAGTTTTTTGGTTCTTCTAAACTTCATACAGCCTCCCCGGCCAGTTCAAGAAGCCCATCGACAATCTTCGCCGCCGCGCCGGGCCATGAAAGGCTCCGCGCCCGCTTTCCCATTTCCACAAGACGATCTCTGGAGCTTACAAATTGCGCGATGTTTCTTGCGATCAGCTTGCCATTTAACTTCGCCTCCGGGACAAGGATGGCGCCGCCGGTTTTAACGACAGACATGGCGTTTTTCGTCTGGTGGTCGTCCGCCGCGCGCGGAAACGGAATGTATATGGCGGCCCGTCCCACCGCGCAGATTTCAGACACCGCGCCCGCGCCCGCCCTGGAAATCACCAGGTCGGCGTCGGCTATTTTTTGCGGCATGTCATGGAAGAAATTTTCCGCCACCCAGGGGAATCGCGAGTTTTTGTATATAGTCCTCATCATCTCAAGGTCGGCCTTCCCGGTCTGGTGGGTTATGGAAATGGATTCGGCTATCGGGTCGAGAAGGGGAGCCGCCTGGGCCATCGCATCGTTCAAAGGAGCGGCGCCCTGGCTTCCGCCGATCAGAAGAATATTCATGGGGCCGGCTCCGGCGCTTCGTTTTACGCTGAAAAACTCCGGCATAACCGGGTTACCGGTAACTTCGCCCACACCTTTGGCAAAGCAATACTTCGATTCAGGCATGGACAGAAATATTTTCTTCGCGAACTTCCCCAGCCAGCTGTTGGTAAGTCCCGGCTGGGCGTTCTGTTCGGCGATAGCTAACGGCTTTCCGGCCATGATAGCCGCAAGACCCATCGGGCCGGATGCGTATCCGCCGACACCGATAACCACATCCGGACGGCTCTTTCTTATTATGGCCAGCGACTGGACGATAGCCGTCATAAGGCTCCACACAGATACAAGGCTTGTCAAAACGCCTTTTCCTTTTAATCCCGACACATTCAGCGCCGTAAACTCTATCCCTTCTTTTGGAACCAGTTGAGTCTCCAGTCCTCTTTTCGCGCCGACGAAAAGGACGCCGTGCCCGCCGCCGCGCTCTTTAAGCTCACGCGCCACGGCAAGCCCGGGGTAAACGTGCCCCCCTGTTCCGCCGCCAGTGATGATAAGTTTCATATGTTTCGTCCAGCTCATGCGGCGTGTTCCGAAATGTTTGTAAGAACGCCGACGCTTACCATCCACATGACCAGGGCGGATCCGCCGAGGCTTATAAAGGGAAGGGGCAGTCCTTTTGTGGGAAGCATTCCCAGGGTCACCGCTATGTTTACTATCGCCTGGGCGGATATGGCGAAAGTGATGCCCAGAGCCAGAAGGGAGCCGAACTTGTCGTGTACTTTGAGTCCTACCCGGAACCCGCGCCATGTAAATATCATAAAAAGGAGGAGCACGATGATGGCGCCTAAAAACCCCATTTCCTCGCTGATGATTGAGAAAATAAAGTCGGTGTGGGGCTCTGGAAGATAAAAAAGCTTCTGCTGGCTGGCGCCCAGGCCCGCCCCGGACAGCCCTCCGTTGGATAGAGCGACAAACGACTGGATTATCTGGTATCCGGAATCGGAATAATCCTCCCACGGATTTAAAAACGACAGTATCCTCTTTTTGCGGTAGGCGACCGTGAATATGGAGACAAGAATCAGCGGTGACGCCAGCAGGGCTGTGACGACGATATACGACATCCTTATTCCGGCCACTATGAACATGAAAAAAATAACCAGCGAGATCATGATTGCGGTGCCCAGGTCGGGCTGAAACTGGATAAGGAAAAAAACAAAACCGAGCGCCGCAATATTGGGGGCGTAGCCGAACTGGAAATCATCGAGTTTTCCTTCCGCGCTTTTTTTCGCCAGCAAACCTGCGAAAAATATCATAAGCGCAAGCTTGGCGAACTCCGACGGCTGGAAAGTCGCGAATCCCAGGGATATCCACCGTCTCGCCCCGTTGACGCTATGGCCTATTCCGGGAATAAGCACTGCTATCAGAGCCAGGACGGCCAACGCGTAAAACAGGTAACTGTAACGGTTTAACGATCTGTAATCGACGCGCATCGCCACGACCATAGACGCCATTCCTACCACCGCCCAGATAGCCTGACGCTTTAAAAAATAGTATGGGTCGCCGTACCTCTCGGCGGCTATCACCGCAGAGCTTGAATAAATCATGACAATCCCGATTATTAAAAGAGTCATCGCGCAGGCGACGATCCAATAGTCGGCCTGTCGTTTCACCGGCATCGCTTACTCTCCTCTTTTAAACCGGCCACTTCGGCTTTGAACGCATCTCCTCGATCTTCAAAGTTTTTAAACATATCGAAGCTGGCGCAACCAGGGGAGAGCAATACACTGCCTCCAGGCTTGAGCCATCCCGACGCCAGCCGCACCGCATCTTTCATACCCTTTGTAATGACTTTCGGCTCAAATTCGCCAAGCTCATTAAAAATCGCCGGAGCGGTTTGTCCGATCAGAGCTACTCCTTTCGCGTTTTGCGCCACAGCTTGCGCCAGTCCGCCAAACCCTGATCCTTTGTCCGCGCCGCCTGCTATAAGCGCGACATTTTTGTTAAAACCGGAGAGCGATTTTACCGTCGCGTCCACGTTTGTGCTTTTCGAGTCGTTGTAATATTTAATTCCGCCGATTTCATCCACAAGCTCCATGCGATGCGCAAGACCGGCGAATTTTATGACCGCCTCGCTGATTTTTTCCGGCTCAACGCCTGCGGTAAGCGCGGCAAGAGACGCGGCCAGCGCGTTTTGGGCGTTGTGCCGCCCTTTTATCCTCAACTGCCCGGCGCTGAAAAGCTCGAACATCTTATTTTCGACTCTGGCGACGGCCTTTCCCTCCTCCAGCCACGCCCCGGCGCCGGTAAGCGGCTTTTCAGAAAAATAGAGCGCTTGCGCCCCTGGCTCTGGCTTTATAAACGCACTCCTTTTGTCGTCGGCGTTTACGATTAAAACGTCTCCCTCGCCCTGGTTTTGAAAAAGCCTGGCTTTAAGAGATGTGTATGTCTCCATATCTTTATGCCGGTCGAGATGATCTGGTGTAATGTTCAGCAAAAGACCGATCTTTGGCCGGAAAGTTTTTGTGGTTTCAAGCTGGAAACTCGATATTTCCGCCACTATCCAGTCGTAATTTTCTCCAACCGCCTCGGCGAGGGGGGCGCCGATGTTCCCGCCCACATATACGCTGAATCCGGCGGATTTAAGTATTGCGCCTATAAGCGAAGTGGTCGTCGATTTTCCGTTCGAGCCGGTGACAGCTATCACGGGAGAGTCAAGCTGGGTAAAGGCGAGCTCTACTTCTGAAATAAGCTCTATTCCAGCTTTGCGGACAGCTTTTGTAAAAGGAGCGTCGTACGGCACGCCGGGGCTTATCACCGCCAGGTCGTAGTTATCCAGCGACACTCCGTCGTGCCCGCCGAAAAAACGGCCTGCGTCTTTGGGAAGTTTTTCGATTATCTCCGCAAGCTCCGACTCGCTTTTCATATCTGTAATGGCCAGTTTGGCTCCCAGGCGGTCGAGCAGACGGGCCGCCGCCAGGCCAGACCGGGCCATCCCGATTATCAGCGCTTTTCTCCCGGAGTAATCGGCCATCGTCACCTCAGCTTAAGAGTGCTTAAAGAGAGCAGGGCCAGCGTCATGGCCACGATCCAGAACCTGATGATGACCTGCGGCTCCGGCCAGCCCAGCTCTTCGAAATGATGATGTATGGGCGCCATCCGGAACACACGTCTGCCGGTGAACTTAAACCACATCACCTGAATAATCACAGACAACGCCTCTGCGACGAAAATGCCTCCGATAACGATAAGTATGATCTCCTGTTTGCTCATCACCGCAACGGCGCCAAGAGCGCCCCCCAAAGCGAGCGAGCCTACGTTGCCCATGAAGATCATGGCGGGATAAAAGTTGTACCAGAGAACCCCTAATGACGCTCCGGCTACCGCCGCGCAAAAAACGGTGACTTCACTTATCTGGCTGACGTGAGGAATGTTGAGGTAGCTTGCGAATTTGGCGTGACCGGTGATGTAACAGATCACAAGGTAGGCCATAAAAGATATCAGGATCGGGCCTATGGCAAGGCCGTCCAGGCCATCGGTAAGATTTACGGCGTTAGCGGAGCCTGCGATAACGAGCATGGCGAACGGTATGTAAAAAAGCCCCAGGTCGGGATGAACATTTTTTAAAAAAGGAATGTGAACGGTGGTCACAAACGGGTCGCCCCCCTGGGATATGTATATCGACATCACGATCACGAACGCGGCCGTGAACTGATACGCCAGTTTCGATTTTCCTGAGATGCCGTTACGGCCCCCTTTAAGCTTTATCCAATCGTCGTAGAGCCCGATCGCCGCGAAGGCGGATACGGAGAACATGGCTATCAATACATAGCTGTTCATAAAATCGGCCCAGAGGAAAGTTGTCGATATAAGCGAGACGAATATTAGCAACCCGCCCATCGTCGGCGTGCCTGCTTTGGACATGTGGGTCTGCGGCCCGTCGTCTCGTATTTTTTCGCCAATGTTTCTTTTTTTGAGCCACCGTATCATGTAAGGCCCAAGGATCAGGGCGATGACGAACGCCGTGATAATGGCGTAGATGGATCGAAACGTGATGTACCTGAACACGTTCAATGCGGAGAAATGCTCGTTAAGCGGGTATAGCAGGTGGTATAACATCTATTCGCCTTTTAATATTTCCATGAGATTGTCAACGACGCGCTCCATCTCCGTTCCCCTCGATCCTTTGACCAGGATCGTGTCCTGCGCCTTTAAGCCACGGGCGAGAGCTCTTGCGATGGATATATGCGATTTTCTGATAGTGGCGCCGACCCCGAGCCTTACAGCTTCTCTGGCTGTTATCGAGGCCATTTCCCCTAAAGCGAAAATATGATCGACTCCGGCTTTTTTAACCGCTCCGGCTATTTTTTTGTGGGCCGAAACGCTTACAGCTCCGAGCTCAAGCATGTCGCCGAACACGAAGAGCAGACGACCGCCTTTGTCTCGCCTGCATCCGGCCAGACAGGTAAGCGCCGCCTCCACAGAGTCGGGATTGGCATTATAGGCGTCATTGATTATCCTCGTTTTATTGGGAGCCGTCACAGGCTCCATCCTCATCGGCGCCGGTCTGATTTTTTTCAGGCTCTTGGCGAAATCCTCCATTTTTACACCGGCCATAACAGAGACGGCGCATGCCGCGAGGGCGTTTTGCACATTATGTTTCCCTGAAAGAGGCACATGGATTTCCTGTTCTTTTATTCCAGACTGGATCACCGCGAAGTGGCCGATTTTGCCGTTGGACCATGTGTCAACAAGGTTAATATCCGCCGACGCCTCTTTGCCGAACGTGACGATATTTTTTCTTCGCCGATTTATAAGCGGTCTGCTGTTTAAGTCATCTGCGTTGAGGACTATTTTTCCTCTCCCGCTCAGATATTCTAAAAGCTCGGACTTTGCTTTGCGGACGCCCGCTACGGTTTTCAAACCTTTAAGATGGGCCGGCCCTATGTTGGTTATGACTCCGATTGACGGACGCGCGATCTTCGACAAGGCGGCGATTTCTCCGGGCGAGCTCATGCCCATCTCGATTACAGCCGCCTGGTGAGACTCGTTAAGACGCAACAGGGTTAGAGGCGCTCCGATATGATTGTTGAGGTTGCCTTCTGTTTTCAAGGTTTTATATTTTCGAGACAGGCAAAGCGCAGTCATGTCTTTGACTGTGGTCTTGCCGTTTGTGCCGGTAACTCCGACAACCAGAAGTTTTTTGAACCGGGAGCGGTGATAGGCGGCCAGATCGGCCAAGGCTTTCAATGTGTCGTCAACCAGGATCAGGCTTTTCCTCTGAACTTGCGATGATAAAACCTCGCGCGATACTATGGCGGCGACCGCGCCCCTTAAGAAAGCCTGCCGGACAAAATCGTGACCGTCGAGCCTTTCGCC
>DRJW01000203.1 GCA_011052055.1 Nitrospirota bacterium | reverse complement strand
TAGTAGGGATTACGGTAGCTATGCTGACTCGGCCATTATAACAATCACCAAAGAAGGTGGCGGTCCGATGTATATTCCTTGGTTTCAAACCGTTGCCCAGGTCGGAGATTACGGAACCACCGAGTGGATGCAATGGAGTTGGGCAGCGCCGACAACTGGCACCTATACTATATCCATGGGAATATTAAACGATGTTGATGGCAATTTTCCTTCCTGGGCTCTGTTTGATGGGTTCACCGCAGTGCCGGAGCCATCTATATTGCTCCTTTTAGGCTCTGGCCTTCTTGGGTTTGGTCTTTTCAGGAGGAACAAAACTGTTTAGCGGCTTAGATTAGACAGCTTATATCTTTTTCCTCTTTGCTCTTGAGCCTGAACGGGCGCCGGGAGCAAAGAGGTTTTTTTATTACGTCGAACATGATCGCTTCCCGGTTGGCGATCAACTATCGAACGGGACAGCGCGCCTGATCCTTTTAGCCGGGCAGTCCAGCTACAGGCGGGCTACAGGCGGGCGCTTTTCCCAGCTACAGGCGGGCGCTTTTCCCAGCTACAGGCGGGCGCTTCACTTCTTATTTCAGATTATGGTATTTAAGTTTTAGATAGAGATTTGATCTTTGTATTTTTGTCATTTCAGCCATTTTCACAACATTACCATCACATCTAAAAAGCGCTCTTTCAAGATAGCGCTTTTCGAATGCGGATTTTTCAATTGAGTATGGTTGAATATTTCCTGCTGTCGACTCATTGGCGCTAGCCATGTCTAAGACTGCGCGCGAGCGATAACTTAACGGTAAATCATCTACGTCAATTTCGCCCTCCCGATTTGTCGCGACTATATGTTCGACTGCATTTTCTAATTCTCGACAGTTGCCGGGCCAATGCCAGTTTTGCAGTATATCCATCGATTTAACTGAAAAATAGGTAACATTGGCCTTCAGCTTCATGTTAATTTTTTTTATAAAATAAGATAGAAGTAAAGTGATATCAGGTTTTCTGTCCCGCAATGGGGATATATGAATTGGTATCACACTAAGTCGATAAAATAGATCCTCACGAAAGTTGTTTAATTTAACTTCATCCAACAAGTCTTTGTTCGTCGCGGTCACCAATCGGAAATCGGTAGGAATAGGATCAAAACTACCGATATGGCAAAATTCTTTTTCTTGAATAACTCTCAGTACGCTAGCTTGCAGTTTAGGACTCATTTCAGCGACTTCATCTAGAAAAAGAGTCCCTCCATTAGCTTCTTCAAAGCAACCGGCTGTTTTATTGATCGCGCCGGTAAAAGCGCCTCTCTCAAACCCGAAAAGGGAGCTTCCCAACAATTCTTCGGTTAACGCCGCGCAGTTTATAGCGATAAAAGGTTTCTTATACCGTGGACTATGTTTGTGGATCATTTTCGCTACCAGCTCTTTGCCTGTTCCACTTTCACCGCTTATTGCTATTGAGGAATCCAATTGAGCGGTATTTTTCACTTTTGTCAACATTTGCAACATATGTTTATCATTAGTGATGAACTCGCCCGTTGGCTCTATTGTGTCATCGTTAACACCCGATAGAGCGACTCCCTTGTTTGCCCCTAATTGCTTCAAAGCGCTCTCGATGAAAAGCTCCAATCTCGTTTTACTTATTGGCTTGATAAGATAATCAAATGACCCCAGTTTTATAGATTCAACGATTTCAGAAATATCAACTGAATTTGCTGTCGTAACGGCAATAAAATTTTTCCTAATATCATTCATTGCGCTTAATAGGCTGGCTCCATTGGTCATGCGGAGCCGATGCTCCAGAAAAACAATGCCTATATTACCCTTATTAGAAAAAAGATTAAGGCCCTCTTCTCCGCTATGAGCAATTGAGCATTTGTAATTCAGGTCCCGTAGCATATCCCGTAACTTACCAATGGCGGATTGGTCATTATCGACAATCAGGACACTACCCTTACTGGCCATGACAACTACCTCGCATCATTGTCGACGGAGATAAAATATAGATTGCAGAAATACACTAACATCGGAGATAGCAACTTATGCCCCTGTTTCAGCGTCAGATTTCAGGAACGACACGGTATAAATCTGTGCTTAGATTCATAAAATACCGACAGCATTCAACTGTTTTAAAATAAGAGATACAAAAGAATTATTCGCAATGGATATCAAAGCGCTCTTTTATCGCAGAGTCACTATCCACCCAAAAACAGATAACGTGATAAACCCCTCTCCTCAAACACGGATATTCGGGGAACAACAAACCCCTGTAAGAATCTTGAAGAAGATAGCAAGAATAACGTTTTATTACAAGCGCTATCCCATTATATTCTCCCCAAAATCGTAATCAAGCTGTAAACCCCCTTAAAAACAGCGCCATTGATAATTGACAGTTAAAGTTCCCAGTGATTATTTTAATCGGTAAAGAGAACAGTATGATGAAGAGGTCGAGATTTACGGAGGCCCAGATCGTGGCCATTTTGGAGCAGGCGGAAGGAGGGCGGACGGGTAAGGGAGGTCTGCAAGGGGCGCGCGCCTATGCAGGCCTTCACCGACGGTCTACAGCTTTGTGAAAAATATCTCCAGGAAAACGAAAAGGAGGATAAGGTGGAAGCCGCCCAACCGCTATTGATCGGGAGGCCGGTTGTGAGGACAAATAGTGACTATCGCATTTACATTTTCTTTTGCCTCAGTTTCGCCTTTTTACTGGCAGGGGCAGAGGACCTGGCAGTAGAAATTGAATAGCCTTTAACGGTTTTAGCGATTGTCCCTCTTTTCGCCAACTGCTGAAGCATGGAATAAACGGTCGAAGAGCCTTTATCAGTAAGTTTTTTGTCTTCAAGCGCCTTCCGAATCTCCCCTGAAGATACTGGTTTCGAAGAAGATTCCAGCATTGCCTTGATCGCGTTGGTTATAGCGCCTCGTTTCCTTTTAGGCTTTCTTCCACGCCTGGCAATTTTAGCTTCACCAATAGCCTTGGATAGCTCTTTTCCCTCAAGCTGAGCGCCAATAACCAATAATTCTTTTAATCTCTTGACTTTGGCTTCATGCAAGGCGATCTGATCTTTGATTTGCTTTAAATTTATAAGAGACATATGCTTTTCCTTTCAGTTTAATTATTATTGATTACCTGGATATATTCTTGGGCCACCTCTGTCTGCCCTGATTTAAGTTTCGCCTGCAAGGTGAAAACCTCCATGTCTTAAAGGGTTCAACGGCTTTCCTGCATTTTAAATCCTTATGAAAGTTTTTCAGGGACGACTAAATATCAACAGCATAGATTGTACCGTGGCGCAGTAGCATTTTAAGTTGGAAGACAGGTCTGCTCAAAAACGCGGCTTAGTATATTGGCCCTGGTATATCTACTGTTAGGCAGTAAATACTGTCTAACAATGTGACGGCGTCAACTGTTATTTCCTGGCGTCATACTGCTTATAGATATCTAATTGATGTACTTTTATAATTTGTAATTTATATCATATCCGTGATATCCCCGATATCCGTGATATCCCCGATATCCGTGACAAAATAAAACTAAGGGATGATCCAGATATTACTATATATATATCATTATCACATCTATTTATTATACTCGATTCCATATTTTTTCATGAGACCGGTTAAGGTTGGTCGGGAAATATCAAGCTCTTTAGAGACCTTGCTGGCAATTCCTTTATGCCTTGCAAGCGCCTCTATTATATATTTTTTTTCAAGCATTTGTTTAGCAGTAGCCAGATCATAAATAATTTCTGGATCTTTTATTAAGCCCAGACCTAAATCTTTTGAGGAAATGACGATTCCGTCCGATAGCGTTATCGCCCTCCGTATCTTATTCTCAAGTTCCCGTACATTTCCCGGCCAATTGTAGGTTTGCATACTATCCATAGCGCCTTGGGACAAGTACTTTTGTCTATTGCTATAGTGAGAGTATTTTAATAAGAAATGATTTGCCAGTAATAAGACATCTTCTTTTTTTTCACGCAGTGGGGGCAGGTCAATAGTTATGACGGCCAATCTGTAGTACAGATCATCCCTGAACAGCCCTTCCGACACCATTTCTTTTAAGACTCTATTTGTAGCGGCGATAATTTTCACATCTACATCTATTAATCCTTTGCCTCCCACTCTTTCGATTTTGTTATCCTGAAGAAATCTTAGCAACTTTACTTGCAAAGGCAAGGGTAGCTCACCAATTTCATCCAGAAATAATGTGCCGCCATCGGCGCCCTCAAATTTACCCTGGCGTCGTGTATGCGCTCCAGTGAATGCGCCCTTCTCGTAACCAAACAATTCGCTTTCCATCAAATTCTCTGGTATAGCCCCGCAATTTAAAGGGACAAGATCATTTTTATTTCTTCTACTGTGTTGATGAATATATCGCGCGAGGATTTCCTTGCCTGTGCCACTTTCCCCCGTAATTAGCACGGGGATATCGTTTGTAGCGACTTTTCTGGCAATGGCCTGGGCTTCAAGCATCGCTTTGCTAGAACCTATTATTTCTCCATCAATACTGCGATGAAGAGCCATTTCCATTTCATGATATTCTTTTTCCAATGAAAATACATAATGCGCTCTTTTTAAAACGTATTTTAGCTCATCAATATCGATTGGTTTTCCAAAGTGATCATACGCTCCTTTAGATATCGCCCTCAGCGCTACTTCTCTTTCTGAATTACCTGATACAATCACCACTTTAATATTCTTATCAATCTCTAATATGTCCCCAAGAAGATTTAGGCCTTCAGTTGATCCATCCGGATCAGGTGGCAAGCCAAGATCCAGGGTGACAAGGTGGGGTTTATTATTTTTTACAATATCAATCGCCAATCCAGCGTTTGACGAAAGAAGCACCTCATATTGGTCCGACAGCGCCCATTTCATCTGGCTGGCGATATTTTCATCATCCTCCACCACTAAAAGTACAGGCTTCACTCTCTACACCTCAACATCTTTTATTAATATTTATCATGTTGGCATCTCATATTAAATAACGATATTGCTCTCGTCACACAAACATCATCGGTTATTTTCAGGTAATATTACCTGAACTTCGGCTCCCGCGCCCTCCTTACTACAAATATGTATTTCTCCGTTATGCGCTTCTATAATACATTTGCACTGATATAACCCAATGCCCATACCCATTTTTTTCGTTGAGGAAAACGGTTGAAAAAGCTTATTATTAAGATATTCTCTTGACATTCCAACGCCACTATCAGATATCAATATATTAATATTTCCCTTGCTTTTTAACGCAGATACTTTAATCTCACCTTTTCCCTGAATCGAATCAATCGCATTACTTATAATATTTGTAAACACTGTATTCAACGCTTCACTATCGCCCAATACCCTCAGAGGCTTACTGATATTTTTAATATATATAATTTGTTTACTACTATTATTTTCATATTGTTTTATATTTTTTGCTAATATTTCATCTAAATATATTACACCGCTCTGATATTTTGAGGGTGATCGATCGAATGACAATTTATTTATTAACAGTTTCATTTTTGATACCGTATTCTCAATTGTAGAGATAGCGTCTATCTGAAACTCTGGGTTGGATATATTATTTTTCGCATTATGGCTGACAAGTGAAAGCGAGTTTGCCAGATTTTTGATATCATGGATAATAAACATTGAGATTTTATTGAAAGCCTCCATTTCCTTTGCGGCAATCAACTCCTGGGAAAGCCATATACTTTTAATCTGTCTTGCTACCTGCGCCATCAAGGCTGTCACTAATTCATAATCGTCGGTACCGTAGTTCTCGCCAGAAATATCACTTCCTATCAATATAAAGCCGATGATCTCTCCGTTAACAAGAAATGGGGCGAATAATACCGCTTCGCTTTGACCTGCCAACTCTTTAATTTGATCTCTATCGGATTCAGCGGCTATATTTCTCAATTCATCACTAATATCAAACGGCCTCATTATTTCTTTAGCCATATTGAGCATCGGATGATCGTAATTGATTGTATTGCGCCCAGCTATATTGTTATCAATCGCCTTTTTGTATGTTTTATGATTATAATTAGCCAGCCATATTTCTATTGAGCTAGCCCCCATCGTCTCAGTTATCATCATGGATAACTCGGTCAGAGTATCATCAACGGAGCCCAAAGCGCCAAGCCTGCTGACACTCTCCATCCATTTATCCCTAAACTCATACTTATGCTTATAGAAGTTTCTATTAATAAATAATTGCGCTTTTCTTCTTACACTGGAGGAAAATAATATAATGATAAGTAAGAGGATTAAAGCAAAGCTGATTATAGTTGATATTTGATACTTGCTTGCAATCTCATAATAGTTAATTCCAGATGCGATAATTCCAACCAGAAATAAATATATACCTATTATCGCAATAGCCAGGGAGTTATAAACAATATACCTTGATATAAATACGTCAGTGTCCATAACTCTGTGTTTTATGATAAATATGGCCATCATCGCTGTAACAATAATGATGGCAATTGAGGTTATTGGGTAAAGTAATATGCTGATAGTATTAAATAACAGAGACTGACTTGCTAAATATATGAAATAGATTAGAATCGCTCCTACACCTATTATTATGTATTTAATCTTCCATTTTTCCGCGCCAGAGGCCGACCTCATAATATTTTCGAGTTGCGCCACACTGAGGCTCATGCTTATTATCATATAAATGTAATAGTATCTCCCCTGCGAGCCCATACTATACGATACTACATTCGCCATATCTGTAGTTGTAGCGACAATATCCCCCAGCCAGGCGCTTAGCGTAAAATAACTGGAAAGCCCAAGCATCACCAAAAGTATCGATATTTTTCCCCTCTGATATTTTGTTACGCTATTTTTTGCAAATGCTACTGAAAACATATACCAGGCAACTGGCAACATCGACTCGCCAAATATAGATATTCTCACTCCATAGTATGCGGTTGGTAGGGCTTTAGCGTATATAATTACTATATAGCCAATTTCTATAATGGCAAGACATCCCATGCCAAGCGCGAATCCAATGTTTGTGCTGTTGCGTGGATTTCGAGTTAACGCAAAAAGCCCCAAACTTAGACTACCAAGAGCTCCGATCAAAGGTAAAATGGCGAGATATTGACTCATATTACGTTAATTAGCTTCATATTAAATCGTAACGTCAATTCAAAATCATCCGTATCGATTTCCGATCTTCATTATTTATTTTTGACTTTGCTCATTAACTATTTTCTTAGCCTCCTCGGCGCCCGTGAATGAACTATCTATGCCAAGTGATTTAGCGAGCTCGCTTTTGGCCAATTCAATATTATTATTTTTGTAATAAGCCATACCTAAATGATAATGAACAGTGGGATTGTTTGGTAATTTGCTGGCGCTCTCTTTTAGTAGCGAGATTGCTTTTAAATATAAGCCCTTTTTGTAAAATATCCACCCTAATGTATCCGATATTTCAGGGTTGTCTGGCGCCGTGGTTTTTGCATTCTCAGCTAGCGTTAGCGCTTCGTCAAGATTTTGATCTGTTTCCGCATAAATCCATGCGAGGTTATTGGACGCAGGCGTTATATTTTTGTTTTTCTGAAGTGCTTTTTTGTATATTTCTATAGCGTCTTTAGTACGTCCTTTTTCTTGATAAAGCACTCCAAGCAGAACGTATGGGGGGATCAGCTCTGGATCAACGGCCATAGCGGCTTTATATTCGGCGATCGCTTCATCAACAAGCCCTTTCTTCGCGTATACTTTCCCAAGGTTAACATACGCTCCAACGAGATTATTATTTATCTTTATAGCTTTTTTGTATGCCTGCTCGGCCTTATCGTAATTCTTAACAGTCATATAAACCATTCCAAGGAGATAAAATATATGAGGGTTCTCAGGTTCTAGTTTAAGTTGCTTTAATATCCTTGTTATTGCCTTTTCAGGCTCTTTATTGGAAATATGAACTGCTGAAATCATGCGCAATATGGCGATCTGTTTTGGATTGATGGCAAGAGCTTTCTCCAATAGCTCGAAAGCTTTCTTGTCATTGTGTTTAATACGGTATATTAGCGCAAGTTTTGTATACCCCCTGGGATCATTAGGAGCCGCTTTAATTGCTTTCTTATAATTATCTTCCGCCTCGTCGACCTTGCCTTTTCGAAGCTTTGCGTCTCCTGCTATCATATTTGCTATTGGGTGGAAAGGGATCTGCGCAAGCACTTTCTCCGCCTCCTCCTGACCAAGTTGAAAGTCGCCGGAATTCATATATAAATTCGCAAGAGCTAAACGAGCCTTGTACATGCCAGGAGAAAATTTCAAGGCCTTTGACAGTTCACCTTTCGCTGATTTATTCGACCCTTTCGCCTGGTAAGCAAGCGCCAGATAGTAGTGAGTAATTGGGAAATTTGGCTCCTCATTTAGGGATAGTTTAAAATACTTAATGGCTTCCTTTAGTTTATTCCCAACGAGATACGCTCTTCCTCTTAAATATAGTCCCACATAATCCTTGTTACTTATTTTCAGTATTTCATCAATATATTTATCAGCTTCGGTTAGATTTTTTCTGCTAATTAATACTTCGGCGACACTCTTTTGTAACCGAAGGGATTTTGGCGAATTTTTGAGCCCTCTTTTATATGTATTTTCAGCGCCTTCCAGATTATTTCTGCCCATGAAATAATTTCCAAGCAAAACATAGCCAGTGGGATCTTGTGGCTTAACTTTTATTATTGTTTCAAATGTCTCCTCCGCCTTTCCAAACTGTCTGGTTGACATGTAATAGCGAGCAAGAGCCAAGAGCGCTTGTTTATTTCCCGGGGCGTTCTTAACCGCTTCTTTGAGCTCATTTACCGCGAGATTGGCTTTCCCGGTTCGTCGATATAGCTCCGCCAACGCTAACCTGGGTTTTAGAGCGTCACCTTGCTTTGCAATAGCCTTCTTCAAAGTTATTTTCGCTGATTCTGTATCTTTTTGGGCGCTATATAGCATCGCCAATGTCATATACGAGTTTAGATATTCAGGATTTTTTTCTATCGTTTTTTTCATTATGGATATTGCGTCATCAACCTCTCCCTTACTTGCCACTGAATGCGCCATCAATATCCAGCCATCTATATAATTATCGTCTTTCTGGACTACTATCTCCGCTTTTTCCCTGGCTTTATCGAATTCTTTTGTCAAAAGATATAATTCGCCCAGTTTAACTTGCGCGTCCAGCAAACCAGGATCGATGCCTACCGCTTGCGTCAACTCTGCGTACACTTTCTGTATGTATGCTTTTGAAGGCTTTTCCATTTTCAAATACGCCAACGCCATTTTGTAGTGAGCCTTGGATTTCTTTGGCAATATCTGAATTGCATTCTTGAACTCTATGATCGCCTCATTGATTTTTAATGCATCGAGATATTCTTCACCTCTCGTCATATATTGCGCATATCTACTTTCCGGACTGCCTGTGCATCCGAGTAAATAAGCAATTGCTAAAGCAAAAAACGTTGCTTTAATAGAGTATTTCATTTCGATGCCCCCTTTTCCATAAATGAACGATAGTGATCCATACAGCGCGCCTGTATTCATTGTAGTCGCTTGTACAGTTTTGTAAACTGCGCAAGCCCCTATTTTTAACGCTATGCAACATCAAAATATTCCCGCATTCCATTTGCCGTCAGACATTCAACCAGCGCCAGGCTCCCAAGTGGCGCATGAGGCAGTAGCTCGATATCTTCTATCAGCCACTTCGCTTTCATCTTCCGAACTTCCGATAGCCTCTTGAACATGTACATATCCATATCTCATTCCGGTAGGCGCGATTAAAACAGCCACGATCCGGGTCTCACTAAATTTCGACATCCTCATAATCGCGTTCTTTTTCCCGATTAAATAGATCACTGATATAAATATTTATATGGCTAATAGACACTTACTCCAAATGTCATTCAAATGGATTACGTATCTTTGAAATACAAAACCGATATTTTCCCGATGGCTCCTGTGGTATTTCTTCGACATATTCAATATCATATGTCATCTGCGCGCCAAGATGCGTGCCGATCAATTCATTTACGGTTTTTACAGTATTTTCACTATACTTATTATTTTTTACAATATTCAGTTTAATATGGTTTAACTTATCTTGTATTATTTGTATTTGCCCGACCCCGTCAAGCAACGTTGCAAAATTTTCTGTTAGTGATATACCTGAGATAAGCTTTTTATCTGGTGTGTAAATATAATCCGCTACTCTTCCCTCAATTTTATTAATCATAGGTAATTTTCTACCGCATGGGCATTCGACATTTGATGGACTGCCTACATCTCCGATCTTGTACCTAATTATAGGCATCGCGTAATTTGTTAAATCTGTTACTACTATTGACCCTGGCTCGTTTGGCCCTACATGTTTTCCATCTTTTATAAACTCTACATATAGCGACTCAGCATTGATATGAAGACCATTATGATACTCACATTCACTAGCTATAAGGCTCACCTCCTCGCTTCCATATCGATTAGTTACCTTACATTCAAATACACTTTCAATTTTTTGTCTTTCATGCTCATGCAGAACCATCGCTGTCGAAATTATTCCGGCGGTGTTAATTTTCGCCATATTATATTTTTCAAGCATACAGGCGAATAAATATATAGAATGAGCGTGTCCAAATATTAACTCTGGTTTCCAATTGTGAAGCGATACTGCATATTGTTGCATTTCACTTTCCGACATATTCAAAGTGTCCAAATATTTTGCGCGCTCCAGAAGGCCATTTCTTATGCGTCCTCTTAATGATTTCCTGTATTCCGGGTTACCCCAGATCATCGCTTTTTTTCCACCAAGCCGCCAACCGCTCCACTCGTCAGACCTAACTACACTGCCTCTTTTAAATTGCGCGCTTTGCTCGTCTAGTAGCACTTTTACATTTACACCAGTTGATCCAGACGTAGTTTTAGTCCTCACATTATTTTGTTCTTCTTTCATACAAATGATCTTATCAAAAGACTCTCTCAAATCATTTTTTGTAAGAATTGGAATATTATTAATATCGTCCAGTGAGTTAATGTCTGAAGGGTGAATCCCAATATCCTGGAATCTCTTCCGATAATATGGGGAGTTGTCGAACGCATAAGACAGAATCTTACGCATCTTAATAAATTGCCCCTCTTTAATACTATTGAGGGATTGATATTGGCTGATCTTAAGTTCGCGATAAATATCCAGGTACGGACTCTTTTCATGCCACGCCCAAAGTGGGGTGACGATATATCGATTAATTGGCGCGTATAGATCCATATTTACCCTCTACTAATTCGTTGAATAGCGCCTTGAGATCATTAAATCATTCATCTTTATCAAGAACACTTTGGATGCGACTCCACCTGCAATAGATTTCCATCCAATTCCATTCAGTATCCGCAAGCTTCACGAATATCCTTCTC
>DRJW01000202.1 GCA_011052055.1 Nitrospirota bacterium | reverse complement strand
TGTGTGGTCTCAAACCCGCCATACCGTAAAAACGGATCGGGAAGGATAAGTCCTGACAGCGCAAAGGCGGTCGCAACCCACGAGATAAAAATGACTTTAAGCGGGCTTGTAAAAGTGTCGTCCCGCATTCTCAGGAAGAATGGAAACCTGACCATCATCATGTCTTTTGACCGTTTGAGCGAGTATCGCTCCATCTTGAAAGAGAACGGATTCTCAGAGTCCAGGCTCCGGGTGATACAGGCCGACGCCGGCAGTGAGCCGAAACTTTTTCTTTCCGAAGCCAGGCTAAAGACGAAGGTTACGCTGTCGGTTTTAAAACCTTTTGAATTACGTTCGCTCCAGGGCGGCGATTCGGACGAATTAAAAAGCGTCATGGCGCGATATGGCCTCTGACGCTCCTCCCCTTTTAATCCTTACCGGCCCCACGGCAAGCGGCAAATCGGAAGTAAGCATCGCGCTGGCCGAGCGATTGGGCACGCAGATTATTTCAGCCGATTCGGTGCAGGTATACCGGCATTTCAACATCGGCTCGGCCAAACCTGGCGCCGAACATCTAAAGCGCGTCCGGCACCATTTGATAGACATCCGGGAGCCGGAAGAAAAGTTCAACGTCGCCAATTTCCAGGAGACTGCGGGCGCCGTCGCGCGCGATTTGTGGAAAAGGGGCAAGGTCCCCCTTATGGTGGGGGGGTCCTCTCTTTACATCAAAGGGGTCACCGAAGGTCTGAGCCTTGCGGTCAGCGTCAGCGGCGAAGTCGACGTTGCGCTTAACCGGCTGTATGAAAAAGAGGGGCAAGAGGGAATGTATGAAAAGATGCGGGAAGTAGACCCCGCCTCGGCGGATCGCGTGCATAAAAACGATACGTTCAGAACCAGGCGCGCCCTGGGCGTTTACATGACTACTGGCAAGACCATGAGCCAGATTTTCGCCGAGAACCCGGGAAGGCCGCAGTTCGATTCGCTGATTGTCTCTCTCGACATGCCAAGGGAGGATTTGTACAGGCGCATAGAGGAGCGGACTAAGAAAATGCTGGCGTCGGGCTGGCGCGAGGAGATCATAAAGCTTGAAAAAATGGGCTATAATAGCGAGGTCAAGCCGATGCGGAGCGTCGGATACCGCATTCTCTATGAAGAGTTAATCGGGGAGAGGGACGCCGAATCATCTTTTCACGCCATTTTAAAAGAGACGAAAGCTTTTGCCAAAAGACAGCTTACATGGCTTCGAAATGAGCCGGGTGTTTTGTTCGAGACAATCGGGCCGGAAGACTCGGCGGAGAAAATCACCGAGTCGATTTTAAAACATGATGAAGTCATCGAGTTTCTTACGCGGCGCCAAATCCACTATTAAAAGCCTGACTGTTTCTATCATTCTGCCGGTTTGTCTGGCCGTCTCTGCGGTTAGTGGAGCGGAGGATAAAAACCAGATCGTCGAATATGGCAAAGCGCTTGAGCTGACAGGGGTGGGGAGGCTCCCTGAAGGAAAGCTGATTTTGAAATCGCTGGTGGAAACCAGATTTTTTCTTAACGACTACGCCGCTTTCGATCTTGCTACGCTTGCTTTCAATGAGGGCGATTATTCCACAGCGCTTTTATACCTCACAAAGTTTTCAAAAAAAACCAGGGGTAATCCTGTCGAAAGGAGAGCTAACCGGCTTAAAATTCTTTCAGCCTGCTTTGACCTGACATCAACCGTATGCGGGAAAACGCTCAGAAATCTTCGAAGAGGAAAACTGCCTAAAGGTTTTACAGCCGAAAAATTATATATCGAAGCCAAACGGCGCGAAAGCTCCGGCGCCAGGCAAAAAGCGTACAAGCTGTATATGAAAATCTATTTTCACTACCCGGCCTCCCCGTTTGCCGGTAAAGCTTTTATCGACATGACCAGCTTGAGGGAAAAAGCCGGAGCCAGGCGGGATAAAATTTTTCCCCACGCCACTTATGACGATAGGAAAAAACGCGC
>DRJW01000201.1 GCA_011052055.1 Nitrospirota bacterium | reverse complement strand
TCAGAGTAGTTATTACTACGCTTGCGGCTATTTTGTCTCGCAGTCTCGCCTGACGACTTTTCGCTCGATTTCGCCACGAAAGCGCTTTTTAGAGGCTCCCTTCTGTTTAAATCCGCTATTTTTCAGAACGGGCGGTGAGTATCATGACAAATTCTGATTTGGAGTCCTTCTTATTTATCCCGCGCAGAAAATTGACGCTCAAAGAGTCTTTGTTATCGCCGGAGCTGGCTATGACTATGGTTCCAGGGTCGTCCATCACCAGAGTCGTAGCGGCGTTTTTAACCGGGAAACTGTTTCTCTTCCGGTCATAATAACTTACTTCAGGCTCCAGGGTAATGCGTAATTTGCCTTTTCCGGCGACGCTCGCTTTAACCGAAAAACTGACGCCCACATTTTTAAACTGCGTGTTCTGCGCCAAGTACCCATGGTTTCTGCCATACTGGGAAAAATAGTTGGTCACCGGCATTGATTCGCCGGCAAATATGCGGCCCGGCCTGTTTTCCATAATCACGAGAAACTGCTTTTTCTTTCCTTTAAAATCTGACCGGCGCGCAGTCAAACCTGCCGAGACCCTGCCGCCAGGCGCTCTGGAGATGACCCCCACCGACCAGCCGGAATCACCTGTCCCCCATTTTATATTCGCACCTGTTTTGTCAAGGCTGGCTTTTTCAATAAATTCCACTTCGATCCGAATGTTTTTAAGCTTCCGGTCCAGCCGGGCGATCATCTGGCGAACCTGCCTTAAAACTTTTGGATTATCTTTGACAATCAGCGAATTGGATGACGAGTTGACAGACACTTTTCCGCTTTCACTCAAAAGAGCCATGACCGCGCCCTCAAGCTCGCCCGCGTCGGAGTAATGTATTTCAAAAATCTCGAAACTGGCATGGGCGAGACCCGCCCCCGGATGCAGAGCAAACATTATCACCGCCGCCATGTGGCATACATATTTAACCGGGCGGGCCCTGGTCATATCATTCTTTTGCATGGCGAAGATCAATCATCCCTATGGCGGCCACACATTCACCTTTGCCATCGCGAATCGGAGATGCGATTACAGGAATCCCTTTGTAAGCGCCCGACTCCGGCTTCTCGCGAACTACATCGTTGGTCTCCAGGACTTTCTCCAGCACCGGCCCCGTGAAATCAGCGTCTATAACCCTGCCCGTCTCCACACGGACTCCGTTTTTATTTTTGCTTCGGATTGTGACCGGGAACTGGTCAACTATGTTGTAGATCGCTATTGCCAGTGGAGCAAGCTGTTCGGCGGTCATATCAGCATGGAAAAGGTCACCCATTTTTGTCTCTCCTTATTTAAATAGCTGTGAAAAAGTAACGACAGCAAAGCGCGCAAGCTATCGATTAACATTCATGACGGAAGTGATGTCCACTATTCCCGAAAGTATCACAAGGCCGGATATTATGATGAACAGACCAAGAGCCCTCATCAGCATAATAACCGATCCTCCCGCCGGGGGCCTGAAATCCAGATCTTTCCACGCTTTGGTCATCGACGCTGGCATGAGAATCATCAGTGAAAAACCGAAAATAAGCAGGCCGATCGCGAACAGGCTTTGATTCATCCGCTTTCCATAAAAGCCATTTTCTACCTTTAATATACCATACCGTATCAGGTGTCTACTTTGCTACCCTGTCGTGATCCCCGAAGACGGCTTTCACTCATTTCTAGTATAATCGGTGTTGCGCGCGCGCCTGTTTTAAGGCTGGCGAAAAAAAACCAGTTCATAACAAAAGGATGAATGGGGGGATTTCCTTTTGGTCATTTACCGGTCAGCGGCAGAGGCTGACAAAACTGAATATCGCGGAGGCGGCTTTTTTAACTCCGGTTATACCTTTATCGAGATGATAACGGTGATCGTCATCTTATCTGCGCTGGCGGTTTGGGCCTATCCATTGTTTTTGCAAAATAGCGGCTTTGGATTAGACGCCGCAGTCAAGCTTGTAAAAGCGGATATCCGTTTCACACAACGCCAGGCCATGATCCAGGGCGCAACCCGCTCCATTGCGTTTACCCAGGGACAAAGCGTCTACGTATACGGCGTTTCCGGCGACGCGATAACTCCCTACTCACGGAATCTGGCCGAACTCGACTCTTCCGTCTTTATCGGATCGACCCTCACTTTGGCGTTCAATTCGCTGGGTGAGCCAGTCTCCATAGCCGATGACACGCAGGTTTCCATATCGAGTCTCGGCGAGTCGGCGTCATTAATCGTCACGTCTTTTACCGGCAAAATAAACAATCCTTAGAACATGACCATGCGCTGGCGTAAAAACGGATTAACCCCGGAAGGCTTTACGTTGATAGAAATCCTGACCGCTATCGTTATCGCTTCGGTGATCGGGGTGGCTTTTGTCACTCCATATTTTATTTCCGCGCGCGCCTTTGGCCCAGGAGGCCCGGCGGATCAGGGCCAGCTTTCGTTTATGACTCTAGGGCAGATGGAGCTTTTCAGGAGTGAGCTGTCAGCTCTTTCAGCCGACCAGTGGACATCATCAATAATATCCCTTGCCTCCGCCTCTCCATACAGGGCGCCGGACGGCTTTGCTGATGGAAAACCATTTACGGTATTAAGGCGCGTAGCCTGTTTTGAGAGCGACCTCTCCACGACCGATCAGTCATGCTCGTCCGGTTACGCGCTGGTTTCGGTGACCGTAGCCGAGCTGAGATCGGATCAGTCTTTAACGTTGTCGCTCGTTAAGACAAGGGAGGGATTGTAGGCGATGAGAAACAGCGCAAGATTTTTATTATTAACTAAATCTTTTCGCGGCTTCACCCTGGTGGAAACGGTTATCGCCATCTCCGTTTTTAGCGTCATAGGGCTTGGATTCGCAGAATTTTTCCGACACTCCGCCGCTATGTACATTAAAACGGCCAGTGAAGAGGAGCTATATCAAGAGACATGGATGGCGCTGGAAAGAATCAGGATGGAGCTGGGCCAGGCGGCCGATTTGCCGGGCCAGACGATAGGGCCTGTCACCACTCCCGCCGAAGGGGCGGCAGGCTCCACTCTCTCGTTTACACGGCCTTCGGCCTCCGCCGATAAATGCCCCGCCTGCGCCGACCATTCGACTACCGTCACTTTTACGCTCTCACCGGTGGATGGAAAATTGTGGCGAACCACCTCGTCGGCGCCCATGAAGCTTCTTGCCGATAACATTTCTTCTTTTACGGTGGCAGCGAGCAGTGGCCCGGTAGAGCAGAGGTATTATACGATCACCATAACCCGCGCCTCCGATCTATCCGACAGCGGAGGCTCCAGCGTCACCATGACCACCATAGTTTATCCATCAGGCGCAAAAAGCGGCGCCTGGATCCAGCTGGTTCAGTGACAGTTAAACGGGTTCGTCCGTCATGAGCGGATCGACGATGGGAAACCGGGGGTTATCCGTTCTTTTTCTGGTTTTCATGCTGTCGGCGGTGGCGGCCATGGGGCTGGCGGCGGCCATGATAACGGAGTCTGAGTATATTTCCATACCGGGAGTTTTAAAAGCGAACGCCAATTTTTATTCAGCGCTCTCCGGGCTTCAATGGGCGGCTCAGGCGACCGAAGGATTTACCACCGCAGACAAAGACGATTATATGAGCCTTGATAACATAAGGATGAATTACAACGGCGCCTCGGCGCCCGGTTTCACAATACAGATCGGCTATCTCGACGATGACGACGACCCGGCCACCAGCGACACCGTAACCATCAGATCGACAGGCTCCATCGGCGATCTCTCAACAGCTCTTGACAGGCGGGTTCTGACGATGATTACAACCGTTCCGGCTCCGGGCGGCGCCTCCATTTTCCAGGATGATTTCGATCAACCAGACCTGAGCTTGTTCGACCAGTTCTATCAGGCCGGGGCCACAGCCGCGCCTCATGGGGAGATAACCCCATATTCAACGGGCGCAGATTCGACCGGGGGCGATACTTCCGGTTTTTTTACCCATTCATCCGAGACAGGAGGGGCTATCAGTATTTTGAAAGCGGGGAATTCGGCGGAAGTCCGTTTTATCATAAGCGCCGGGTCGTGCGTCAAATGGAATACATTGGGAGCAGGTGATCCATGCGCCTATCAGGAATGCGAAAACCGGACAGATTGCCAGGCGCGCAGAGGAATCGATATCCCCGCCGACCCGGACGGATACCAGAACTATTTCATAAAGGTACGCGCAAGACTGCTATACGGCGACGGGTTTGGAGTCTATTTTCGCGCTGTCTACCCGAACCAGGAAGATCCGAACAGCGTAGATTTCGGGGGCCTGTCTGGCTATGTGTGGCAATACGACTATGGGCTTGGGTACATTGCTCCATGCGATACTTCCACTGCGGTTTTCGGAAACGACGCCTCAGGCATGCTGGCCAGCCGGAAAATTTCGGGCGGTTCGGAAACCTGCGCCGGGGAATGCGGAGTTTTTTCAGAGCCCAACCCACCCATAGGCTCCGGGTCGTATCCTTTTTTCTGTCCAGAGAACAGAACCGGGCTTGCATACCTGGACGGATGGAGATGGGGCGATAACGAATGGCTAAACCGGTGGAGGATCGTTTACATCTACGTTTATAAGGACAGGGCCAGTGTATACCTCCTGCGCGAGGAGACAGGAGAGGCCGGCCCGGAGCATGTCGGCCTGATTCCACTTGATTCTATAGGGACAATGAGTAAAACCGGCGGTGTCGGCATTCGGGTTTTAGAAAACGCAAGCGTGGAGATCGATTATATAAAAATCT
>DRJW01000200.1 GCA_011052055.1 Nitrospirota bacterium | reverse complement strand
GCGCCCCTGCACAGCTCCGAGCTGGCCAAAAGGCGAAGACCGCTCACTTCCATGACCGGCTTGGCCACCACATCGACAGCTCCCGACTCCAGGGCCTGCATGGTGATCTCGGCCCCTTTTTGAGTGAGCGAGGAAACCATGACAACGGGCAGGGGGTGATGCTTCATTATTTTCTGCAGGAAAGTGACGCCATCCATACGGGGCATCTCAACGTCCAGCGATATCACGTCGGGTTTGAGCTCTATGATCTTGTCACGGGCGACATAAGGATCAGGAGCCGCGCCCACAACCTCTATCTCCGGGTCAGACTCCAGGGCTTTGCCGATAACCTGGCGCGCTATGGCCGAGTCGTCCACGATCAATACTTTAATCCTTCTCATATGGTCATACCGTCGATTTCAAAATAGAGTCTCAGATGGGTCGCATAAATCTTCAGCGTTCAAAATTATGATCGCGCCTTCTTCAGCATGCCCCACGCCAGAAAGATAGTTGGTGGGAATGGCGCCGTAAAATGAATCGGGCGACGCTATCATGGAGGGATAAAGCGCCTTGATACCTGTCACTTCGTCAACCTTAAGACCTGTAGCCACTTTCCCAATCTCCACTATCACAATGTTTTTCTCGATACCGCCGATGTCGTCGTCTACAGCGATGTCGAGCTTCTTCTTCAAATTAAAGACGGGAATAATCTGATCGCGCAGGTTCATCACGCCTTCAACATAATATTTTGTGTTCGGCACTCTGGTGATAGCCTCCAGGCTGATGATTTCCCGTATTTTCACTATGTCTATGCCATAACTCTCTCCGGCCAGCTCGAAAGTAAGATAAGTTACCGGCTCAACCTCGGGCGCGGCTTTCGCGCTCCCTTTTTTTCCGCCTTTTACCACAGGAGCGACTTGCGGCGCCCCGCCCTGGGGAGGAGGAGCCGGGGCAGGCTTAATATCGCCGACGGGGGCGCCGGGCGCCGGGGCGGGATCGGCTGTTTCAGGCTCGCCGGCAACGTCGACAACGTCGGCGGACTCGACCACCTCTTCAGCCGTAGGAGCCAGTTCACTACCAAAGCCTTTTTCTACTCTCAACTCATCGACAACGCTCTTGAGGTTGTCGAGATAGTTAAAAATTCTCTCAATTTCCTCGAACGTGGCGACTCCGCGATCACGCACTCCGTCCAGAAAAGTTTCGAACTCTTGCCCGCATTCGTGCACCGAAGTATATCCGAGCATCCCGGCGTTACCTTTTATGCTGTGGACACGCCGGAAAACATCGTCTATCAGCTCTTTTGAAGCAGAGTCTTTCTCCAGCCCCAGCGCGTCCACCTCGACTCCATCAAGATGGCTCTGGGTATCGACAAAAAATTCGTTTAAAAGAGAATCGTCGCCCACTAGCCGCTCTCACTCATATTTTTTTTGAACTTGTCTTTGTTAGCGTTTATTATCCCCTCTACATTCAAAACCAGACCTACGTTACCGTCGCCCAGAATGGCCCCGCCCAGTATGCTTGGGATGTAGTTAAACATTTCACCCAGGTCTTTGAGGACAACCTGCGTCTCCTCGACAATCTCGTCTACCAGAAGACAGCATTGCTGTCCCTCTTTTTCTATCAGCATCGCAACGCCATCCCACGGGGCGGCATGATTCGGCTCTATGCCGAAAATCTCGTATAGTTTTAAAAGAGGATACATCCGCTCGCGTATCCGGACAATCTCCCCCTGCTTTTTTACCGACGACACCTGGTCTCTGGACGGATGTATCGATTCGCGGACCCACTCCATGGGAACTATGAAATTTTCTTTTCCAACAGCCACCACAAGCCCTGATATGGTTATGAGCGTATTGGACATGGGCACGGAAATAATGAAATCTGTGCCTTGGCCCAGCTCGGTGGTTATGTCGATCCTCCCCTTGTTCTCTTTGAGCGTCGTCATTACCACATCCATTCCCACGCCGCGCCCTGACACGTCGGTAACTTTTTCGGCCATGGAGAACCCAGGCATGAAAATCAGCTTGTAAGCTTCCTTGTCCGGCATCGCTTCGGCTTCATCCGGCGATAGCAAACCCTTGTTTACCGCGTTTCCTTTTAATTTTTCGGCGTCCATTCCCTTTCCGTCGTCGGTGATATGTATAATAAACTCCCCGGACACCTCTTCGGCGTTGACCTCTATTTGACCGACTGGAGGCTTGCCGGTCGCCTCCCGTATTTCAGGGGGCTCGACGCCATGATCTACCGCGTTCCTGATAAGATGGTTAAGAGGGCTCTCCAACTGCTCGAAAAGGCTTTTGTCTATCAGCAGATCGTCTCCGGTAACCGTAAGCTCCACTTGCTTGCCGATATCCGAAGCCAGGTCACGCACCATGCGTGGTAATTTCTGAAATATACCTTTTATAGAAACCTTGCGCACCTCGGCAAGGCCTTTTTGCAGATTGAATATCAGCTCGGAAAAATCGACATTCGCGTTTTTAAACTCCATCGCAAGTTTGTCAAAATCACGCCCGCTCTCAAGCTTTTTCTGAAGATAATTAAATACTTCGGCGTTGATGATAAGCTCTCCTACCGAGTCCATGAAATTGTCGATCTTTTCCTCCTCGACTCTCATTGATTTTTTTAACCCGGAGATGGCGGGGGGCTCTGCGGCCTTTTTCTTCTTCGCCTCTGCTATCTCCCTAGCTTCCAGGGCCTGCTCGTTTGCGGCCTTCTCTACTTCCTCTGGAACCACTTTCCCATCTTCAATGAGAATCTCACCAAGCTTTTTCTGCTTGGATAACGCTTCGACGACATCATTTTCCGTCACGAGTCCTTTTCCCACAAGCACCTTGCCCAGCGGCGGAGCGGAGCCTGCGGCAGGCCCCTCCTCCGGCCCCAGAACCGCTTCACGCAGTTTATCGAGTAACTGGAGGAATGTTACGATCACCGGTTTATCGGCGAGCCCCTGATGACTTATCTCCTCTCGTAATTTATCCAGTTCAGTGAATACCTGATGAGGCTTAACGCCCTGCTCCGGCTTTGTGTCCAGGATTATTTCAACTTTTTTATACAGGCTCTCCTCTTCGGCGCTGAAATCGACGCTCATGTCTCCAGACACAAGCCGGTTTAGCATCGCCTCGATAACGTCTTTGCCTTTAAGCAGAATATTGATGATCTCCTCGTCAACGTTTCGGACGCCTTTTCTGAGGTCGTCAAGGAGGAACTCGAGCTTGTGGGCGAAATTTCTGATATGGGTCAGGTTGAAAAAGGCGGAGGCGCCCTTGATGGAATGCATTGTTCTGAAAATCGAATTGAGCACCTCGGAGTCGCCAGGGTTTTTCTCAAGCGCGATGTACTTCGAGTCGAGCCCGTCGAGCTCTTCTAAAGTCTCATTGATAAACTCGACCAGAATTTCCTGATCGACTTCGAATTCTTCAACCATTTAATCCTTCCGGGAAACCATACTTTTAATCAGGCGCTCCCATTTGTTTAGTTTTGAGACAGAGTCATCAACCGCCTGCTTGATTACGCCTAGATCGTCAAGCGGTTTAAGGAAACATTCATTGGCGCCGTTGCTAAGACAGGCGAGCACGTTATCGATAGTAATAACGCCGGTCATCATAATAACCTGGATCATGCCGTTGTATTTCTTGATCTCTTTTAAAAGCTCTATACCTGACATCCCCGGCATCATAATGTCCGATAGGACAACCATATAGTTGTCCTGGCATATCATCTCCAACGCTTTCACCGGATTGTTGGAGATGGCCACATCATAGTCCATCAGCTTGAAATAACGGCCCAGGGAGTCGGTGATTCCTTTTTCATCGTCAACGATAAGCAGTTTTACATCCATTGCCTCAAACCCTCTTTATCTTTCACGCGGATTTCTGGTAAATAGTTGGAAGCACATATTTAAACTGATGCTCAAGGCCTGTCAGGCTTTCGGAATGGCCTATCATCAGATACCCCCCCTTTGCCAGGGCATTATAGTATTTTGAGGTTAATGTCTCCTGTGTGGGCTTGTCGAAGTATATCATCACGTTCCTGCAGAAGATAAAATCAAACTTGCGCTTGAAGGGAAAATTCTCCGTCATAAGGTTAAACCTTTTAAACTGGACAAGCCTGCTTATCTCCTGTCTTACGCGATACAGGCCTTCTTTATCTTTCGTCCCTTTAACGAAATATTTCCGAATTATGCCTTTCGGCACCGTTTTAATTTTTTCCTCGGTGTAAACGGCGCTGGTGGCTTTTTCCAGCATCTCAGCCGAAATGTCGGTGGCGAGCGCCTTGATGTCCCAGGAGTTTTTTATCTCCGCATTCTCAAGCAAAGAAAAAATTATTGTATATGGCTCTTCGCCCGAAGAGCATCCCGCGCTCCAGCACCGCAGAGCCTTGTCATTCGTTCTGCTACCCCTGGCTAATATCTGCGGTATTATCTTTTTCTCCAGGAAATGAAAATGATTGATCTCCCTGAAAAAACTTGTCAGGTTTGTCGAGATCGCGTCCAGGAGCCCCATAAGCTCAACGTCAGTTTTGTCATTTTTTATAAAATCATAATAATCTTTAAACGATGACAGATCCCTGGCCCTTAAGCGGCTACTAAGCCTGGTGCGCAACAGTTCTTTTTTGCCTTCATGCAGGCTGATACCGCTTTTTTCAAATATAAGCGCGCGAAACATCTTAAACTCGTGGTCGCCAAGCGTTATCGCGCCATGAGCCATACGGCCAGCAACGGCGCTATTCATTTTCTATCCTGGAGCCAGGGCAAAGCCGGCTCATTGAACCAGAAGGCCTCCGGGCCTGCGTTTCAAAATCAACACAGTGACTCTCCGCTCACACAAGGTTTTCAAAAAAAGCGGTTAAGCAGTTGTAACGACGCTTTGCCGGAGTCAAGAAGCCCCGCCTGCGCTGGTCACATGAACCAGCTCCTCTGGAGAAAGCACCATGTTGATATCAAGGAGGATTTTGACGTTTCCTTTTATCTTCCCCATACCGAGTATAAACTCTGTGGCGATGTCGTTACTAAAAGCTGGCGGCGGCTCGATTTCGCCCGCCGCGATATCCAGCACTTCAGAGACCGTGTCCACCAAAATCCCCATCAACGTATCGTTGATATCGACAACGATAATGCATGTCTCCTCGGTAGGCTCCGCTTCTTGCATCCCGAATTTCAGGCGAAGATCGATCACTGGTATCACTTTCCCGCGCAGATTTATCACTCCTTTGATAAACTCTGGCGTCTGAGGAACAGTGGTTATTTCCATAAGACCGATAATTTCACGAACCTTGAGAATTTCAAGGCCGTACTCCTCTTCGCCCAGCACGAAAGTTAAATATTTCCCTTCATGGCTTCCAGCGGGCGATTTTGTGGCTGTTTTTTCGTCCAGTCCGTTCGTCATCTCAAAATTCCTTTCAAATTTCGCATATTACTGGTCTTGATCCCTCTGCTTTATTATAGTTTCGCTCATGTTACGCTTCCACCGGCCAAGTCTCTCTTCTGACAACTGGATAAGGCGGAGTATTTCGGTCAAGTCATCGAAAGGTTTCAAAATATAATCGGAGGCTCCGAATTCCAGTGATTTCATAGTTTTCTCGAAAGTGGAAAACGCTGTCATCATAATAACCTGAATGGAGAAATCGTGCGATTTTATGGCCCTTAATGTCTCCAATCCGTCCATTCCCGGCATATTTATATCCAGAAGAATTATATTGCGTTTAAGCTCTCGCAATTTTTCTATCGCTTCGGCTCCGCCTCCAGCCGTGTCTACGTGGTATCCCTCCAGTTTCAGATACGCGCCCAGCGACTTTCTGATACCTTCCTCATCATCCACTATAAGGATGTTGACCGACATAAAAACGCTCCTTGTTATCTGTTAACGCTAACATCCGCATATAATCAAACTGAGCCATAATCTCCCGTTCAGTTGACCGTAACCACGCCGCTTACGTCCAGGATAAGGCCTACATGCCCATCGCCCAGGATGGTGCCGCCCGATATCCCCGGAAGGCCTTTAAACCGTTTGCCCAGGCTCTTTATAACAACCTGTTGCTGGCCGAGCAGATCGTCAACCATAAACCCGAATTCGTTATCTTCGTTTTCAACCACTATCACGATCCCTTCCCAGGGATTCAAGTGAACAGAGCCGTTTTCGGAAAATCCCAAAAACCTGTGAAGCCTGACAAGCGGCAAAAGGTGTCCCCGGACATCGATCATTTCACCTTTGTTTTTATATGTGGAGATATCCTCCCGATTCGGCCTTATAGACTCTCGTATGGATATGGTCGGGATCACAAACCGCTCTTCACCTATTTTTACGATCATGCCATCGACTATGGCCATGGTAAGGGGCAGTTTAACGGTGATACTCGTTCCTTCTCCCTCCTTGCTTGTTATCTCCAGACGGCCTCCTAACGCATCCACGTTAGAGCGCACAACGTCCATGCCCACGCCCCTGCCGGAAACGTCCGTGGCTACATCATTGGTGGAAAAACCGGGCATCATGATTAAGTTAATGACCTCTTGCTCGGTAAGCTCCTTGTCAGAATCGACCAGGCCCTTTTCTATGGCTTTTTCCAGCACCCTTGCGGTGTCGAGGCCTTGTCCGTCGTCTATGATTTCGATGTGGACGTTACCGCCCCGGTGGAACGCTGACAGATGGACTTCGCCCGTTTTACTTTTGCCGGCGGCCAGGCGCTGTTCGGAAGACTCTATACCATGATCCATGGAGTTGCGCAGTAAATGAACCAGCGGATCGTTGAGTTGCTCTATGAGGGATTTGTCTATTTCAGTCTCCTCGCCTGACAAGCGGAAATTAACTTTTTTATTCATCTTTTTCGACAGGTCACGAACCAGACGGCTCATTTTCTGGAAGGTCTGTTTCAACTGAACCATGCGTAACGTCATAACCTGGTCTTGTATGTTTTTTGTGATCTTGCCCAGGTTGGTTATGTTCTTGAACAAAGCGCGATTGCCCTCACCGTTCAGGGCGCGGTCCTGGCTGACTATGGACTGGCTTATTACAAGCTCTCCGACCAGTTCAAGAAGGCTGTCGAGTTTTTCTGTGTCTATTTTCAAAGAAGACGCCTGGACTTTTCTTTTCTTGTCCGATTGGGCCTTGAGCGCGTCATCGACAGTTGTTTTGTCTATCGCGCCCATATCCACCAGGATTTCGCCCAGATGTTTATGCTTTTCCTGGGCTTCAAGGGCTTTTGCGAGCTCTTGTTCGGAGACCTTCCCTTCATTTAAAAGTATTTCACCCAAAGGCGCGACGCCTGGCGGCCCTTTTTGATCTCCAGGCTGTTGGCCATCCGCCAATTTCTCTGGCTCGCTTAGCGCCGCGAGAAGCCTTACAAGACTGTCGATATCGTATCTGGGAATTTCCAGTTTGGCGTCTGGAAGGGAAGATTGTATTTTACGGCACGCTTCATCGAGCCCTTCGTTTACAAGTTTGATGACATCAACTGCTTTTAACAGGGCGTCCATCATATCCTGGTTGCAAACCATGATTTTTTTGCGGAACCTGTCCAAAAGAGTCTCCGCTTCGTGGCAAAGGATATTCACTGTGCTAACGCCCAAAAATCCCGCCGCCCCCTTCATGCTGTGATATGCGCGAAACAGGTTGTTTATAAGCTCTTCGTCAGTTGGATTTTCTTCGAGCTCCAAAAGATCTGATTCGATATTGGAAACAGAATCGCCTACTTCGATCACGAATTCAGTGTAGATCAAGAGGTCATCCTCGGTGGCGACATTGACATTATCCATACCTGGAGAAGTGGATGACGGCCCGGCCTGTGTTGTGGCTGTCTCGTCTGGCGCCGGGGCCGCCGGGGACGCCGGGGCCGGGGACTCTGCGTCCTCACTCGAAATCGGCGGCGGATCCACTCCGAAGCTTTCAGTTAAAAGTTTTGTCAGCTCTAAAGACCGCTCCTGAAGATCTTCAGGCGGGGCGCCTTCAAAAAATGAAGACAATAACATGATCCCGTCGGTGGTCTGGTCGATAGCTTTCTGCCCGTCGCTGATACCTTCCATCAAGATTTTTTCGTATAAGAGGCCTAACGCGCCAGCAAGAGACGCAACCTGGGGGCCGCTTCCCCTGGCGATCAGGCCGGACTGAATCTGTTCAAACTCCATCATGACATCGGATACAATTTTCTTGTCTGTCATGTCAGCGTCGAGCATGGTCACATCGTTAGCCAGCTTGCTAAGCTTTCCGACTGCTGGATCGGCTGTAATTTCGCTCTCATCATCATTGCCAAGCGGTTCGGGAGGGGTTTGTTTGGCCATTTCAGCGAAAAAAGTGTCATCGCCGCTTTGGGTTTCTTGCGCAGGCTCCTCATCGTCTTTCCCGCCCCCGGTCTGAGCGTCTTTCTCTGGGGGCTCCGATGCGGGCGAGGCCTCCGGGTCGAAGTCTTGCGACACAACATCGAAATCATTTTTAATCCCAAGACAAATCCTGACCGCGCCGCTTTGCGCTTGATCGAGATCGACCGTCCCGTCGATAAATCCTTTTAAAACCGCCAGGCCCTCTTTCGTAAAATCGATCCCTCCAGAGCCGTCATCGACCATCTCCATAAGAAATTTCTCATACAGTAACCCTATCGTTTCACACATGACGGCCAGGCTGGCCGGAAGGTTTTGGCGAATATCAGGAAGAATTTTCTCTATCGCCAGCATCACATCTGAAATCGCTTTTTTGTCGGTGAGCTCAGGACTGAGGTTTAAGACAAAAGAATTTATTTCGTCAATGGTCTCCAGAACTTCTGGACGATTGTTGAAGGACAAATCAAATCCTCTGCTATATCGTTAATATTAATATTATGACCAAGAGCTATTTTAGCATAAGCGCTCGCCAAGCTACGCAACTAATGGTTTATTCTATATTCAACGCCATTAAATTAAAACCAGGGTTATATAAGTTATTGTAATATTATATAGTATCTTTTTCTAAAAGTGAACAGACGAAATATTCAGCGCCGCGCGCCTGTAACAATTGTCTTCGTGGCAAGATCAAGCAAAATGGATTATTAGAGGTTCCCTCAAGTAAGAAAAAGCAGGGAAATCTTTTCAGGCGCGGTTTTTTTTAAAACCTGGCTAATAACAAATTTCGCTCAACCTGCCAGGCATGCCGCGACAGGGGGCATTGAATGAGGAGATGATTTTTTCTAAAGGTCGTCTTTAGGCAGGCTCTGGCTTAAAACTTCGCAGGATTCGTCCGTTACATGAACCATATCCTCCACTCTGGCGCCACCTTCGCCGGGGAGGTAGACACCCGGCTCAACAGTAAAAACCATACCCGCCTTTGCCATCGACTCGCTTGTCCATGAAACCTTCGGGTCTTCATGTATGAAAAGTCCCACTCCATGCCCCGTTCCATGACCGAAATAGTCGCCGTAGCCTGCGTCTTTTATTACTTTGCGCGCGGCGCCATCCACATCTTTCAAGGCAACGCCCGGTTTGACAGAATCTATCGCGGCCTGGTTGGCCTCAAGCACAACTTTATATATATCTTTAAGTTGCGCGCTTACTTTGCCAACTCCGAAAACACGAGTGTTGTCGGAATGATAGCCCCACCCTTTGGCGCCCCAATCGAGGATTACCATATCACCATCATCTATTACCTTGCCAGAAGCCACGCCGTGGGGCAAAGCCGAACGCTCTCCAGAGGCGACGATAAAGTCGAATGCGGCGCCGTCCGCCCCCAGTTTTTTGAGCCGGTATTCAAGCTCCACCGCCACGTCCCGCTCCACCGCCCCTGGCCGGATCAGGTTTATAGCTTCGGGATAAACTTTCACAAGCATGCCGATCAGCGACCGCATAGCCTCTATCTCCGGCTCATCTTTGATAAGGCGTTGCGACTCCACTATTTTTTTTGTCGGCGCAAGGCTCACTCCCTTGAATTTCTCTCTCATATCTTCCACTGTGGAAAATGATGTCTGTCGCGACTCGAACCCCAGGCTTTTAACTCCCCTCTCTTTTAGAAGGCCGGCTACCGCTTCGAGGCGCTCTTTGTACTCGCGGACGTTAACGCCCATCACCTGGTCGTGGGCCTGCGTGATGTACCTGCTGTCTGTAAGAAACCATGAATCATCAGCAGTGGCGAGCATCGTCGCAGAGGTTCCAGAAAATCCGGTGAGGTACCGGATGTTGACCATTTCGGTGATTAAAAAGGCGTCGAACGGCTCGCCGGAAAGACGCTCCGCAAGAAGCTTGCGGCGGGCTGTGTAAAAAGGAGCGGATCGCTCTTTCGATTCAAGTATCATCGCCCGGCGCGGATGATATTTTTACCGCCGCCTCCAGAGCCATAAGATAGCTGTCCGGCCCGAAACCGATAATCGATCCTACAGCGATGTCTGAGACATACGAATGATGGCGGAACGGCTCGCGTTTGTGAATATTGGACATATGAACTTCTATTACAGGCAGGCCCACGCTCAACAGCGCGTCGCGAATGGCCACGGAAGTATGCGTGTAGGCGCCGGGATTTATCACTATTACATCAGCCTCATCGGGAGCCTTTTGAATAATATCGACAAGCTCCCCTTCATGATTGCTCTGGCGGATTAAAAGCGATAGACCCAGCTCTTTCCCTCTCTCGATCAGCATGGCGTTTAGCGTATCGTAATCCATGGCGCCGTAAATCGATTTTTCCCGTTTGCCCAGCATGTTCAGGTTCGGACCGTGGATCACCAGCGCCTTTACCATGTCAT